>CAWVXN010000366.1:0-3858 GCA_963933695.1 uncultured Myxococcales bacterium
GGCCTATTACGGCTCCCCGGCTACAGTTTAGAATCGGCGACTGGAGTCAATGACCTTGGCGGACGAGAACACCAACGAGTTACTACAGACAATCCTGGCAGACGTACCGGGCTGGGACGCTCCACCCGATGAGGTGGGTCCACTCGAAGGGGGGATCACCAATCTCAATTATCTCGTGCGGCGCGGCGAAAACCGCTTCGTCCTGCGCGTTGGAGGTATGAACACCGACCTCCTTGGGATTGAGCGGAGCCGCGAGTATGCGATCAGCCGCATAGCAGCAGATCTCGGCATCGGCGCAGACGTCTACGCGTTCCTGCCCGACCACGGGGCCATGGTGACCCATTTCGTGGAGGGCGATGCGATCTCGGCTGAACGCGCCGCTCAGCCCGATGTCATGAGCCGAATCATGAGCACCGTGCGTCGCTACCACGGCGGGCGGGCCTTCCCCGGCGCCTTTTCGGTCTTCGGTGTGATTCGGAGCTACGAGTCACTGGCTTTGGAGCGCGGGGTAGTCTTTCCCCCGTCAACAGCGACGGCTCTGGAGCATGCCCATTCCATCGAGTTGGCATTGAGTTCGGCGACCGAATTGGTCCCCTGCCACAACGACCTCCTGGCCGCCAACTTCATCGACGACGGGGATACGATTCGACTCCTGGACTGGGAGTACGCGGGCATGGGTGACCGCTTCTTCGACCTGGGTAACTTTGCCGCGAATCAAGGTTTGGACTCCGCAGGATGCCAGGCTCTCGTGGAGGCTTATTTCGGACGAGCGGACACCCGCCACCTTGCCCATCTCCACCTCATGCGCACCATGTCGAATTTGCGAGAAGCGTTCTGGGGATTCCTCCAGAGCGGAATTTCCAGCCTCGACTTCGATTTCCTGCAGTACGCCCGCACACACCTTGAACGGGTCATGGATGAAATTACCAGCGCCCGCATGGCTCAGTGGCAAGCCGAAGTCCAGGCATAAACCCAAGGACCACCCCTGGCCTTTCGCTCTCGGCTCCTTAGCGCCGCACGGGGCCATAGTGTCCCGCATAGGCGGTCACGCATTTGGGCTCTATGTCGCGCCGGTCCTGGTAACCCGCTGAGCCGACGTAGCGATCCGCCGCAACGGCGTTGAGATCATAGGCACAGGGCTCACCTAGAATCAGTTGGGACATGATTACACCCATAGTCGGACTTTGAACGATGCCATGCCCGCAGAAGCCCGCCGTGTGAAAGAGACCATCGATCCCGGGGATCGTTCCCGACAGTGCGCTGCCATTGGGTGTGAACGTCATGATGCCTTGGGTGACTGTGTATTTCACGTTTTCGAGAAACGGAAACCGAAGCAGAGCGCTTTCCAAGAGATGGGCAACAGCCGAACTGTCCCGGGCAGCGCGCATTTGGCTCATATTAAAATCATCATTCAATTCACGCATATCCCGGATTACGGGGTCTTCCTCGTATATGCCCACGATGAGTCCCCCGGCTTCGGGCCGCGAGTAAATCCGTCCGTCGTAATCTCGAACAGCCGGGCTCATTCGGTGGACAGGGTAAGCGTCATCGGGCTGAGACGTGAGGTACACGTGCTCGATCCCCACCGTCTGCAGAACTTGACCCGCCCGCTCGGCCATGACATACGACCACGGTCCACAGGCCAACAAGACTCTGTCGGCGTAAAGCGGCCCCTCATCGGTCCGCACGCCCTTGGCGCAATTTCCGTCGATGATCACGTCGCGCACGGGACGATTTTGCAGAATAGTCACCCCGTTCCTACGCGCCATCTGGGCATAACTCATAGTCAGCTCGTGGGGCAGGATGTGGCCATCGCTGGGGGTATGACTGGCCAGTATGACGTCATCCGATTTCATGTACGGGAGGAGCCTGGCGGTCTCCGCGGCACCGAGGAGGGACACTTCGAGTTCACTCCCGGAACCCAGACGAACATGGTTGCGGGTGTCCTCGACCCGGGCCTCTGCCGTGGCCAACCTCACACTTCCGGTTTCGACAAAGATCTCAAGGCCGGTCTCGGCTTCAAGCTCGCGAACAACAGGGAGCCCGTCCACGAGCATACGCGTCGCGTTGGCCGTCTTTCGCACCTGACCCAAAAGCCCGGCGGCCTGTCCTGTAGAGCCCGCGCCCAGTTGCTGACGCTCCACCAACGTGACCGAAACTCCCCGCTTGGAAAGTTGATAGGCCGTGGACAGGCCAGCGACCCCTCCCCCAACTATGATCACATCCGTTGTCATAACGCGCGCTCGGTTCCTCCACCGTCCTTAACGTGGCGCGGAGTGTACGGCTCTGGCTCTTGGCTCGGCGAGTCCGAGAACATACCGAGTGCCCCCAGCCCCAGCCCCGTTCGGGATCCATTCTGAGACTATCCAGTGGCTCGCAAAGAGCAGTCCCAGCAACACCCACCCTGTCCCGAGTTGCCCCTTGGGGTTTAGAATGGCATCCAATCCTCACGCCGAGCGAGAACCCGCCTTGGATGCCCTGCACCTCTTCCACAGCGTCATTCTAGCCCTTGGGCTTCGATTCAACTTTCGACCGCATTTCGCCGATTAGTCCGGAAGCCGGTCGAACCCTGTATCCCGGGTAAACAAGCTCGTCAGCGACGCCCACCCGCCATTGCCAAGGAAAAATCCTTGAATCGATTTCAGCCCATAGCCAACCAAAAACTCATTGCAGTCCTAATTGGCGTCGCACTATTGGGCACTCTGATTACTGCTGTGGCTGGGGCGGCCGATGCCTGCAATTCAGACGCGGAATGCATCGACTCGCAATTTTGCATGCGGGGGTTAGCTGTTTGTTCGGGCCCGGGCATTTGTACGGTCAGGCCAGAGATCTGTATCCAAGTGCATGACCCAGTCTGCGGATGCGATGGGGTGACCTACAGCAATTCTTGCTTCGCCGCGTCGGCGGGAATCGATGTTATTTCTCCGAATCTTTGTGCGGATATCGCGAAACGAGTCCCTGGCGTTTCCTCATGGCCGGGAATGGCGGTTTTCCTCGGTGCACTGACCAGCATCGGCATGTTCGCTCTTCGCTCCGCCCGCTAAGCGGACTGCATTTCGTTCACACGTTTCTGGGGAGCAGTTCCTCCCATTGGCATTGGAAACACCGAGCACTGCGCTGAGGACTTCGACGGGGCGAGGGCGAGGGCACTTATCCCCGGACCAGTGAGCGTTCTCTCAGTTGATGAGCAGGTTGTCCAGTCGCTCCAAGTCGTTAATTACACGCCAACTGCCCTGGCCGTCCACCACCCGAGCCTGCCAACTGTCGAGTCTCTGCATGTACTCCCGGGGATCGGCTTGATCGCTCCGAAGCTTGGTGACGTTTAACGCCACCACAGACACATTACTGAGATCAATCGTGAAGTCCCGGACGTGGCCCACCTGCAGGTCTTCTTCCAGGTCGGAAAAGATCAGAATATATTTCTTGCCCGCCCCAGTTTCGTTTAGCCACTCCGCGGCTTGAAGGATTCCACCGGTGATGTCTGTATGTGCGCTGCCCCTCACACCCGTTACAAACTGGTCGACGTTCTTTCGGAAAGCTCGCTTTTGCTGGTTGCTCACCGACGGTCGGGCGTCAAATGTCACTTTTGAGACAATGTCCCCCTCGCTGAAACTCGCGCTATCGATCCGCGCAAGGCCAAGCGAATCGCCTCCGTTCAGTGTCCCGAGCAGGTAGTTGGCGATGTTCTGGGCCTTCTTGATCTCCTTCGAGTATGTCCCAGAGGTGTCCAGAAGCAGGTAGACCGCTTTTGCGTGGCTAGTGGGCTCGCCACATCCGAGACCGAGGAGGGCGAAAAGAGTGATCAGATAAAATATTTTTTTCTGCATCGTCTTAGACTCCTGCCGGTTGGTTTTCGTG
>CAWVXN010000367.1:0-3857 GCA_963933695.1 uncultured Myxococcales bacterium
CTCGCACTTGGGGTGTTCGCGTCGGCGGGAGTTACTAGCCTCGATCTCTCGCCTCTCTCCCTCGAACCCGAGGGAGAGAGGCGAGCCCTGGCCATTTACTCGACGGCGATGGGCAGCCTCTCCAGCCGTCGCACAAAGATGCTTCGCGCGTAGACCGGGGGATCCGCTGAGTCGAGTGCGAATTCTCCTGGGCAGCGAAGGAGTTCCTCGATCATGATCCGCCCTTCGAGTCTCGCGATCTGTTCCCCCACGCAAAAGTGGGCCCCCCGGCCAAAGCTCAGGTGGTGCTTCGGGTGTTTTCGGTCCAATTGAATCTCGTTGGGCCCGGCGTAGATCGAGGGATCCCGATTCGCGGCGGCCCAGTGCAGCATCAATCGGTCGCCCGGGGCCAGCGCGTACCCGTCCAGCTCGCACTCTCGACGTACCGCCCGATAGTGAAACTTGAACGGGGGCTCTAGGCGCACCGCCTCTTCCACAAAACGGGGAATCAGTTCGGGCGATTCGCGAAGGCGCCGGACTAATTCGGGCGATTCGGCCAGCAGCTTGACCGACGAACCGATCAGTGCGCTGGTGGACTCGCCGCCTGCCCCAAACATCACGATCGCGATGCCCGTTGCCTCGGAGAGGCTGACTTCACCTTCCCCCACGCCGAGAGCGAGATCAAAAAGGAGAGAACCCTCGGGAGGCCCGCCCGCATCGTTCAGCGCCAAGCGAATGTGGTCTCCCAAATACTCAGCGATTCCCGCTGTTTCTCGGGCGAGCTTCTGAAGCCCATCGGCGCTCACATCGCCCGCCAATATTTCACCGCCCATCATCGCCCAAGCTCGATGCCGCTCGGTATCGGCTTCGGGCAATCCAAGCAAGTGTCCCACTACTTTTGCGGGAAGGATCTCGGCGATTGGCACGAAGTCGCCACCTCCCGATGCGAGCCAATTCGAAAGCGCTTCCCGCGTCCAACTGCGGATTGTTGGTTCGAGGCGACCGATTTTTTGATTGCTCATTCCGGGCTTCACCAACCCCCGGTGAACGCCGTGCCGAGGCTCATCGGCGGTGGCGATCACTTGCGTCCCCTCGGTGGCCGGAAGATCGAATGTAGACGGCCGCCCCTGAGCATCTCGAACAAGAACCCCTGTCAGGTTGGCGGAGAAGTCATCTTCCCGGCCAAGCACTTCAAGGATCTTGTCCCAGTTCGCGACGAGGTGGACTCCTGTTTCTCCAATTCGCGAGACGGGGCATTCCGAGCGAACCCGCGCGTAAAATGAATCCGGATTCTCAATCACCTGTGCCGAGAGAATTTCCGAAGGGTCCAGTGAATATTGAGGTGCGAGCATGTCAAGGTCGATTCTTGAGCATCTGGGCCGGAAACCCGGCCATGAGTTTTAATTCCAAGCTGATCGCCGTTCGCTAAGATAGTCAGCTTCGGAGACGAAACCATCAAAGCCCAGGTTTCTTTCCCTGCCGTCTGGTGTTCCAGAGGCACCGTCTTCCCTGTAGATCCATTCCAATCTGAGTTCATTGTAAAATATGCCCATCAAGATCCCCAGCGAACTACCCGCTCGAAAGGAACTCGAGGCCGAGGGCATCGAGATCATTGGCGTAAAGAGTGCCCAGAACCAGAGCATTCGGCCGCTCAAGATACTCTTCTTAAACTTGATGCCCAGAAAGCATCAAACCGAAATTCAATATGCGCGGCTTCTCGGAAATACGCCCCTACAAATTGAGCTGACCCTGATGACAACAGCCAGCTACTCGCCCAAGAATGTGGCCAAGGGCCACATGGAACAGTTCTACCGAAAGCTCTCAGATGTTCGGGATGAGTTCTTCGACGGCATGATCGTCTCGGGCGCTCCCATCGAGCGCTTGCCTTTCGAGGACGTGAACTACTGGCCGGAGTTGACCGAGATCATCGACTGGTCAACGAAGCATGTCGCGCGCCGAATGGGGGTTTGCTGGGGCGCCCAGGCTCTGATGTACCACCTTCACGGCGTCGAAAAGTACGAACATCCGAAAAAGCTCTTTGGCATTTTCGATCACGCCCTAGAAACCGATCAGCGTCCTGCCGGTTTCCTGGCAGGCTTTACCCACCGGTTCCCCATGCCTGTATCGCGCTACACGGGCAACAAGCCAGAGGCTATCGAACAGGCGCCCTATCTTGAGATTCTGGCGCAGTCCGCCGAGTCCGGGGTTGCCATGGTGGTTGATTCCAAAAGCCAAGACATTTTCGTCTTGAATCATCTGGAATACGATGCCGAAACACTGGCCGAAGAATACGAGCGGGATCGCGAGGCCGGGGTTGAAACGGCTCTGCCGGCCAATTATTTCCCCGAAGACGATCCCCACAAATCGCCCATGAACAGCTGGCGACCTTATGCGTTCCTGTTTATTTCGAACTGGATCAACGAACTGTATCGAACCAACCCTTTCGACCTATCCGAGTTGGCCCACAAAGACTGAGCACTGAGGAAAGACTGAGCACTGAGAAAAGATTGAGCACTGAAGACTGAATCTTCCTCAACTGCCCCCTGCCCGATCAGACCCGAGCCAGGGCCTGATCGATGTCGGCAATGATATCGTCGATATGTTCGATCCCGATGGACAGCCGCACGTAACCCGGCGTGACTCCCGAAGCCAAGAGGTCCGACTCGGAGAGCTGGCTGTGAGTTGTGCTGGCCGGATGAATCGCCAAGCTGCGAGCATCTCCAATATTCGCCACATGATAGAGGAGCTCCAAATTGTCGATAAAGGCCTGCCCGGCGGCCTTCCCACCGCCGACTTCCATCCCTACAAGCCCGCCGTAGCCCCCCTCGAGATATGCGTCGGCGCGCCTTCGGGACTCCCCAGACTGCTTGCTCGGATGAATTACGTGGCTGACCTTCGAATGACTTGAGAGGTAGTCCGCAACCGCGTTGGCGTTTTCGCAATGTCTCGCCATTCGCAGGGTGACGGTCTCGATTCCCTGGAGAAAAAGAAATGCGTTAAAGGGAGACATGGCTGCTCCTGCGTCCCGCAGAAGCGTGACCCTTGCTTTGAGCGCGTAGACGATGGGACCCAAGGGCTTGGCGGCTTCCAACCAGACCGCCCCGTGATAACCGGGATCCGGGCGCGTCAGGAGGGGGAACCTTTCCTTGTTCCCTTCCCAATCAAAGGTGCCGCCATCAATCAAGATCCCGCCCACGGAGTTCCCGTGCCCCCCTAGATACTTGGTTGTCGAATACATGGTAATGGCGGCCCCATGCTCGAAAGGCCGACAGATCACGGGGGCGGCGGTGTTGTCCATGATCAGGGGCACACCGAGTTCGCGCCCAATCGCGGCCACTTCAGCGATCGGAAACATCTCGAGCTTGGGGTTCGGAAGCGTCTCGCCATAATAAGCGCGAGTCTTTTCGTCGGTAGCCTTTCGGAAATTTTCCGGATCAGTCGGATCAACAAAGCGTACTTCGATCCCCATGTCGCGGAGCGTGACGTCGAAAAGATTCCAGGTCCCCCCGTAAATATGCTGGGAGCAAACAAAATTATCCCCCACAGAGGCGATATTCAGAATCGAGAACATCGATGCCGACTGCCCCGAGGCCAGTGCGACCGCGGCAACCCCGCCCTCCATCGCTGTCAGACGTTTTTCAAGAACGTCCGTCGTCGGATTCATGATTCGCGTGTAGATGTTCCCCATTTCGGAGAGCGCGAATAGACTTGCGGCGTGCTCTGCACTGTCAAACTGATAGCTGGTCGTCTGGTAGATAGGTACGGCCACGGCTCCAGTCGCTGGGTCGGCTCGGTAACCGGCATGCAGAGCTTGGGTTTCTTTTTTATGCGCCACGGTTCATCTCCTAGGTCCTGGATTTCGGACTGAATTTCGCTTC
>CAWVXN010000368.1:0-3809 GCA_963933695.1 uncultured Myxococcales bacterium
GCCTCCTACCGCACCCGGTCCCAGAGCGTGGCCTTCCGCTCGCAAATCAGCTGGGGGATCGATGCCTTGGGGGCAACCCGCAGCCCAGCCGGCATTCCCGACGGCGAGTTCGTGAGCTGGCTCGCCCAGCTGCAATGGGCGGTGCGCCTGCCGGGCACGGATGCCCAACTCGTGGCGCGCCTCGACACCCAGATTGCCTCGGCGCCCCTGCTTCCCCTGGAACAGTTCTCCGTCGGGGGGCTCTACACCGTGCGCGGCTACCGGGAGAACGCGGCGGTTCGCGACAATGGACTCGCGGGTTCGCTCGAACTGCGCCTACCCATCTACCAGCGAAGGCGGCCCCAGGTGCGCGTGGACCTCGCACCCTTCTTGGATGTAGGGCGTTCGTGGAACGACGACGAGAGGCCGGGCCTGGTCAACTCCGAGGCCCTGACCCTGGCCAGCATGGGACTGGGCCTGCGGGTTGGTTACGCGCGGTGGTTCCAGGGAGAGATCTATTGGGGGCGGCGGCTCAAGCCCATCGAGAGCCCGGGCAGCGGAGACCTTCAGGACGACGGGATCGAGTTTCGCCTGAGTGTGCGCTGGCCCTAGACCCGCGCCGGCCGGCGTTACGTTATTGCGCCCGGGAGCGCAGCATCATCATGCCGGCGCCCGCAAGACCCAAGCCCAACATCCCCCAGCCCAGCGGCCCGGCCACCGGAATCGTGGCTACGGGCAGCGAAAACTTGTCCAGGAAGGCCCACGCCCGGGCGGCCAGCACCACAGCGTCGTCGTTGAAATAGAGAATGTGCCCATTGTAGACATTCAGGGGCGGCGCAAACGCCGAACCACGGATGCTGCAAAGGCCCACCTCGGTGCCCACCGCGCAGCTGGTGTCGATCTGGCAGTCGCTGCCGCCATAGGTTTCCTGCACTTCGAGCGGCCCGGTGCCGCACACGTTCTTGGCCCGCCAGGCATCCAGGCTGGGAAGCGCCCCGCCGAAAAAGCCGCTCGAGTAGGGAATCACCACGTCGGTGAGCCCCATGAAGGCCAGTACCGGAATAGGACGCACGGGCAAACACTGATTGGGAAAATCCGTGTAGGGCACGGGAAATGCCATGGGGGCCGCCGCGGCAAAAAGGTCCGCCGCCTCACAAGCGATCCGATGGCTCATGGCGCCCCCGTTCGACAGACCGGTGACATAGATGCGGGCCGGGTTCACCGAACCCTCGGCCACGATGGCTTCCACCATGACGCGCAGGAACCCCACATCGTCCACTCCGCTCGTCATGGCGGTTCCGCAGCAGGTCCCGGCGTTCCAGGAATTGAAGAGCCCGTTGGGATGCACGACCAGGAAGCCCTCGGTCTCGGCCTGGGTGGTCCAGCCCGAGAGTCCCCGATGCTCAACCTTGTTCGAACCGAACCCGTGCAGATCCACCACCAGGGCAAGCTCTTGCACTCCGGTGTAGGTGGCGGGGGCGTAGACGTCGAAATCCCTCAAAGCCCCCCCATGAGTGAGCGTGCGGGAATTGATTCCGGGCAGAAAGGCGGCCTCCGCCGCCTGGATCGCCAGACACACCAGGAACAGAACAAGGAACAGAGCAAGGACCCCCGATGCGGAGCGAGTCTTTCCCCCTGGCCGTTTTGCTTCTGACTGTTCCATCCCGAGCCCTCTCCTTCTGTTGTCGCTCTCTCTCTCGCGCGCGCTCGCTCGCTCAGCCCCAGCCTACGCTTTTCAGCGGCGTAATCATGGAAAAAAAGAAGCGCCCGGGGAAATCACCCCCCGAGGTTGATCCAAACTCGCCGAGAACCGCGACTAGGCATCAAGGAACACAGGAGTCAAGGACCAAACCTGTACTGAGAAGTCACCCAAGCCGTTATTTATGAAGGAGATTCCCATGATCATCCCAAACCGAAACAGCCGACGCGCCTCTGCCCAATTTTTTCGAACCATCGGAATCCTCATCATAACCGGCCTGGCTTTTGGTTGTGCGGACTGGCACGAGTTCGGTCACGGACCGACAAATCCTCACAACGCTTTCGTGCCGGGCCCCACCGCCGGGATCGCGGCGATCACCCCCCTCCTCCATCCCACCCCGGGCAGTGCCCACGGCTCCGAGGTCGGCGTCCTGACGGATTCATCGGGGGACTACTACGTCACCTCGTACGACTCGGAGATCCATGTCTACGACCCCACCGGCACCCACCAGGGAAGCTACACCCTGCCCGTAAACGGTTCCCGGGCGGTTCCGTACATCGTGGATTTTTTCCCCGATCGCAAGAGCTTTATCTTTACTGGCGCCGAGGGCGGCGGGTTCTACGTGATCAAGGTAGACAAAAACACAATCCCCTACACCATCAGCCTGGCCGCTTCGGATCCGACCGTGGGCACCAGCGAAAGCTCGCCCAAACGGGCCAGCGATGGAACTTTCTACTTGGCGGAACAGTGGGGGGACGTGATTAACTTCAGCTATGACTTTGCGACCGGCACCCTGACCCGCCTCAACACCTACTCGGTCGGTGAAGTCGTTACCGGTGCAATTGCACTTTTCGATTGCGAACCCGCTGCCCCGGGCGAGGAAGTCCTGGTGGCCACCAAAGATGGCGGCTTCTACGTCCTGGATCACAGCCTCTCGGCCGAGATCTGGAGTGAGACGACCGGTCTGATCAATGCGGATGAATACTACGCGGGCGTGACCGTGGCCAAGCGCGATACCGCCGCCCCCGTTGCCCTGCTCCCCATGGCCGGGCGCATCGATAGTCCTGCCTCACCTAACTCGGGTCTCCTCCGTGCCATCAACCTGACAACTCGCAGCATCGAGTGGGAACTCACGCCCTCAACGACAATCCCCGGCCTCCATGAGATTCCCGGAAGCGTTTCGCTCTTGCACCCCTTCTCGAGTACGGGAACGGGTTTGCCCGACACATTCCTCGCGACCTTTGCGAGCACCGACGAGTATCTCTACGGCGTTGACCTCCTGACTGGACTGGAAGTCTGGTCATACTGGATGCAAGCGCCGGGATTCGACGCGCCCGTCACCGACCGATTGAACGTCGTGTTCGTCGGCGACGGCACGTCCACCCTTCACGCGGTAAGAGGCCCCGTCGGGGCGCCCGTCTGGGTGAATCCCGTCATCTCTGTGGGCGGCGTCGGAGACATCGTGAAGCTTGGACTGAGCTATTACAAGGAGTTGATCGTCGCTTCGGGACATTCGGCGTATTCGCTCCTTCCCTAGAACCGGGGAGAAGCAAGCGCAAAACCCAGTTCCATGCCCCGAGCACTTGCTCGGGGCATTTGGCTGTCCGGGCGCTCGACTCAAAAATCGAAGTAGCTGACGAACCTTTCGAAGTCGGCTCTACTGGACTCGTCTCCCGAAATCTTGACCCGCCCCGCCGTCAGCAAATCGCTCCACCGAGCCTGGCCGCTCATGACCGCGTCGAGCGTCGTCCGAGACAGTCTCGCGCGAACGTCGGCCTTCTCCGGACGCTCAGGCAAATATTGAATGACGCCCCGGCGAACGATCAGCCCGCACTCTTCTTCGCGGTCGGGGAAGCTGAGCCCCAGAGTCATGACAACGTCCTGGCTGCGTTCAGAATCCAGGCGCGGACCCATGTCCCGAAGCAAGTCCTCAGTGGGGACAAGGCTGTACATGTCCGAGCTCACCAATCCTGCCAAGAGCCCCGGAACCGTCGCATTCACGTCCATCACGCCCTCAAGATTCAGCACGTCGGTCAGCAGATAGCTGTACTCGTTGGCGCTCGGCGATTCGCTCGCCAGGGTTCGAAAGGCACGAGCTCGCAATTGGCGGGCCCGGGCAATCTCGGGCACC
>CAWVXN010000369.1:0-3792 GCA_963933695.1 uncultured Myxococcales bacterium
GCCGACACTTGAACTCGATGACGGAAGCTATCTCGCTGAAATCACGGCAATCTGCGAGTACCTGGACGAAGTGGGCCCCACCCCTCGCTTGATTGGCGAAACCCCCCAGGAGCGCGGCGAAACCCGAATGTGGACACGCCGGATCGACCTGAACATTGTCGAACCACTCACGAATGGCTTCCGGAGCGCCGAGGGGCATGGACTCTTCAAGGAGAGAATGCGCACCTTTCCCCAGGCGGCCGACGATCTCAAACTTCTTGCCCAGGAGAAACTCGAGTGGCTCGAAGGGCAGCTCGCCGACAAAGAGTTCATCTGTGGAAGCCGGTTTAGCCTGGCTGATATTCTGCTCTACGCGTTTCTTGAGTTCGGAGGATCGGTGGGCCAGCCCCTGAATCCAAAACTGGAAAAACTGCAGGCATGGTACACCCGTGTTGCGAGTCGGCCCAGCATTGAAGCCTCTCGGGGCTAGCTTGGACAAAGAAGCGCATCGGATCACATCGGCAGAAGGCGAAGGTGGTGACCTGAAGGTCCTTTCCTTGGAGCAGCGCGTGGCCTACGAGCAAGATGGTTTCATTGCGCTTCAGGCCCTCATCGAGGAAGACTGGCTCGAGCGACTTCGGCAAGTGAGTGATGAGTTCGTCGAGCGGAGTCGATCCATGAGTGAATCGACTCCGCTCTTCGACCTCGAACCCGATCACAGCGCCGAAAATCCGCGGCTTCGCCGACTGGTCTCGCCTGCGGATCTGCATCCTACCTTCTGGGAATTCGCCAGTGATTCGGTGCTGGTGGATGTGGTGGAAGACTTGATTGGCCCGGATATAAAATTCCATCACGGCAAGTTGAATTTCAAGGCTCCCGGAGGTGGGGAAGAGGTCAAATGGCATCAGGACATACAGTTCTGGCCACACACCAACTACACCCCGTTGACCCTGGGGGTTTTTCTCGAAGATGTCACGCCGGAAATGGGCAACGTGGGCTTCGTTCCCGGCAGCCATCATCTGGATCTTTTTGACCAATATGAGGGGAATAATTGGGTCGGCTGCATCAGCAAGCAGGACCTGACTCAACTCGACCTTGAAAATGCCGTCTACCCGTGCGGTCCAGCCGGTACGGTGACCGTTCACAATTGCCGAACGGTTCACGGGTCGGCCAGAAATCAGTCCAAGAAGGAGCGCCCACTACTTTTGCAGACCTACTCATCCGCAGATGCCTTCGTCTACACTGATCTCGTGCGTAAAAGTCCACACGGGGACAGCCTGATTCGCGGGCGACCCGCGAAATGGGCCCGGCACGATCCGCGGCCCTGCCAGGTCGGCCCGTCCCGGGTCCGGACGATATTCGAGGTTCAACAGCAAGAGAACTGATCGCAGGAGAAGTAAGGGAAATCCTGTTGGTCGGGGGGAGAGGTTTTTCGAGCCTGTTCCATGGCAGTATTCCAGAAAACCTATCCCAGGACGGGGAGAACCCATTAGGGTTTGCTCCTAAACGAAAGGTCAGGCTGGCCCTGATATTCTCACGATGAGGGTCTCGCCAAAGATGACTGGATCGACCGAAAAGACCGAGACAACCGAAGCACTGGCAGGGATCTTCGAGGCTGCAACCCAACGGCGCTTTGTCACGATCGTCGCCTACTGTGCGGCGGTCTCATTGTGTCTTGGGTATGCGTACTCGGCGACTCAGGTCGAACTCGATTTTGCTCGAAAAATGGCTTTTGTGTTCGGGCTCTGTGGTTTCCTGCTCGCTGCAGGCGTGATCCGTGTGACGGAGTCCGCCCAATGGGGCGCGGCAATCCTGGTTGTGGTGGGCATGGGCATCACTCTCGTTCCGGCCTACTACGAGGGGGGAGTTCGTTCTCCCTACGGTGTCTGGTTCCTGATCGTTCCTCTCCTGGGCGGTCTACTGCTGGGTGCTCGGATCGCTTTCGTGGCGGGTGCAGGGGGCATCGCTGCGATGTTGATGCTGGGCATGCTTTCGGATTTTCTGCCAACACCCGAGGGCAAGCAGGACAATGTC
Source organism: uncultured Myxococcales bacterium (assembly GCA_963933695.1). GTDB lineage: Bacteria > Myxococcota_A > UBA9160 > UBA9160 > UBA4427 > JAZXM01. The sequence continues at coordinate 2,014 of CAWVXN010000369.1, forward strand.
GCGATGCTGACCCTCAACTTGGTTCTAGCGATTGGGCTGTGTACGGCCATTGCCGCCATCGTTTCCCGACTGATGAGGCGTTCCTCCATGGATCTGACCGCATCGCGCAACGCCGAAATCGAGAAGAATATCGCTCTCGTTCAGAGTAACGAGCGATTTGAGGCCAGCGTCGATCTGTCCACTCATGCGATTGTCATGATCGATCGAATGAACAAGATCACTGTCTTCAATCCCACCGCGGAGAGCCTGTACGGTCTATCGGCCGAGGAGGCCATTGGCGGGTCGATGCCCGATTTGCTGATCCCGCCCAGTCTTTACAAGGATCACCAGGCAGGCTTCAAGCGCTTCCTAGAAACCGGACTGGCGAACATCCTGGGGGTCACACTAGAGACTTTTTCCGTACGGCCCGACGGGACCGAGTTCCCAATTGAACTGACCGTACATGCAATTCAGAATTCTCTAGAGACTCAGTTCATTGCCTACATTCGAGACCTCACCGAGCGCAACAAGCTGCGGGATGACTTAGCCCAGACAGAAAAGCAGATCGGTCTAAAACGACGCCTAGAAGCCATCGGCCGACTGTCCGGTGGCGTCGCTCATGACTTCAATAATCTCCTGATGGCGATCAATGGCTACACGGAGTTACTTCTTCTCCGGACTGATCTTCCCGAGGAGGCGCGCGCTGGGCTGGCCGAAATTGCGCATGCCGGGGATCGTGCCAGTTCGATTACCAAGCAATTGCTGGCCTTCAGCCGACGCGACAGTTTGTCCACTGAGAACATCAATCCATCGGGGATGGTCGTGTCACTCGTCGATATGATCGAAAAAATACTTCCCGACTCGGTGACGATTGAACTGGAAGCCGAAGAAAACCCGTGGTTCGTCCGGAGCGAGCCTGCACGCCTTGAGCAGGCCATCCTGAATATCATCCTTAATGCAGCCGATGCGATGCCCAATGGCGGCAAAATTCGGATCAGCAGCCGGAATATCGCGGTGGATCAAGCGCTCGCGGCGACAATAAAGGATTTGGAGGTCGGTGAATACTTCCATGTGGAGATCTCCGACGAAGGGACCGGCATGGATGCCGAGACCTTGGAGCATATTTTTGATCCCTTCTTTACCACCAAGCCGATTGGAGAAGGGACCGGTCTAGGCCTTTCCACCACCTACGGCATTGTTCAGCAAAGCGGTGGTGCGATTGGGGTCACGAGCGAGATCGAGGTGGGTTCCAGCTTTCACGTCTACTTGCCGAGAGCCATTGATGTCGAGAAGTACTACACCGAGCCAGTGGTATCGGAAAAACCCACATGGGAGGGCAGCGAGACAATTCTTGTCGTGGAGGATGAACTCTCCGTGCGGAACCTCGTGGTTCGAACCTTGTCCAACCAGGGCTACAGCATTATTGAGGCCAACGATGGGTTGCGGGGATACGAGCTCGCGCTTCGGCATTCAGCGGAGATTGACCTCGTGGTGACCGACGTCATTATGCCAAGATTGGGTGGTGCCGAAATGATTCGCCGGCTCAGGCTTTCGATTCCCAATCTCAAAGTGGTTTATGTATCGGGCCATTCCGAGGATGAACTAGATGCCAGCGATATCGAGGGGGAGGGGACCGCGTTTCTCTACAAGCCCTTCAACCTGGAGGTGCTCTCCTCGACAGTGAGAGATCTTCTTCAGGGGGGGGCTCGCGCGACAACGCCTGAAGACAACGCCTGAAGACAATGCCTAAAGACAATGCCTAAAGACAATGCCTAAAGAGAATGCCTGAAAGAGCCCAAT
>CAWVXN010000370.1:0-3787 GCA_963933695.1 uncultured Myxococcales bacterium
ACCAGGTCCGCTGTGCGATGTCTCGCCGTCAACACATCCGCCACGCTATCGCGCACGGCGGCTGCACCCTCTGCACAGTTCAGCGAGGTCTCAAGCAACATGGCCACGCTCAGGATAGCGGCCAAGGGGTTTGCCTTGTCCTGCCCCGCAATATCCGGCGCCGACCCGTGGACGGGTTCGTAGAGCCCGAAGCCGCCGGTGGCCAGGCTCGCCGAGGGCAGCATGCCCAGAGATCCAGTGATCTCAGCGGCCTGGTCCGAAAGAATGTCACCGAACAGATTGCCGGTCACCATCACATCAAAACGGCCGGGATCGCGCACGAGCAGCATCGCGCAAGAATCCACCAACTGGTGGGCCAGGGTCACGTCCGGGTAATCCTTGGCCACCTCTTCCACCACGTCCATCCAGAGCTGGGATACCTCGAGCACGTTGGCCTTGTGGACATGGGTCACGTGATGACGGCGCAGTCGGGCCTGTTCGAAGGCCACCCGGGCAATACGCGCCACTTCGTCCTCGTCGTAGACCATCGTATTCCAGGCCCGGCGCTTGCCCCCCTCTTCGCCGCGACCCCGGGGCTCACCGAAGTAGATACCTCCGGTGAGTTCGCGCACAACCAACAGGTCGATGCCTTCAACCACCTCCGGGCGCAACGTAGAGGCGTCGGCCAGGGCGGGAATCACCGCCGCCGGACGCAGGTTGGCAAACAGTCCCAAAGCTTTGCGAATGCCCAGCAAGCCTTTTTCCGGGCGCACATCCACGGAAAGAGCATCCCATTTCGGGCCACCCACCGCGCCTAACAACACCGCGCTGCTCTCGCGACAAAGGGCGATCACCTCGTCGCGCAGGGGCGTACCGTGGGCGTCAATGGAGGCGCCTCCGATCAATTCTTCGGCGAACTCCAGGGCAAGCCCCTGGCGGCCGGCCACAGCTTCGAGCACCCGGCGCGCTTGGGCGACGACCTCGGGGCCGATGCCGTCTCCGGGCAAAAGTACAATCCGATCCAAAACTGTCCTCTCCTTCAATCGCGCCGACACCCGCCGGGCGCGGTTAGCTCGGGCGAACTGCCGAGCGGCGAGGGGTTAGATACCCCTGGGCTCGTCCACCTCGTGGCGGCGACGATGCCATTCAAGCTTATTGATCGCGTTCACGTAGGCCTTGCCGCTCGCCACCATCACATCTTCGTGAACTCCGTTGCCGATTACTCGGCGGCCTTCTTCCTCGATCGTCACGGTCACTTCGCCCTGGGCGTCGAGCCCCGCAGTCACCGCGTGCACCTGGTAGCGGATCAAGTCGCTGGATGTTTCGGTCAACTCGGCAATGGCTTTGAAGATTGCGTCCACGGGCCCCACCCCCGAAGCCACAGTGCTCTTGCCGTCCCCGTCCACCGCCAGGGAAACCGTGGCTTTAGGAGCCGTGGCGTTCCCGCTGGTGATGGTCAGTTCGATAAGTTCGAAACGATCCTCGGTGGTGGTGGACGAATCCGCCACGATGGCCTCGATGTCCTCGTTGTAGATCACCTTCTTCGCATCTGCGAGATCCTTGAAGCGTTTGAAGGCGCGCTCAAATTCGTCGCCTTCGGAATGCAGGCCGAGTTCGTCGAGACGATCGCGAAAGGCGTGCCTCCCCGAGTGCTTGCCGAGTACCAACTCGTTCGAGGCCCTGCCGATGGAAGCCGGGGTCATGATCTCATAAGTAATCGGCGCTTTCAGGACACCATCCTGGTGGATGCCAGCCTCGTGGGCAAAGGCGTTGTCGCCCACGATCGCTTTATTGGGCTGCACTTGGACACCGGTCACCGATGAGAGCAAGCGACTGGATGAATAGATTTCCTGGGCGTTGATTCCCAGCACTAGGCCGCTGTACACATCCGGACGGGTATTGATGGCCATCACCATCTCTTCGAGGGAGGTATTGCCCGCCCGCTCGCCGATGCCGTTGACCGTGCACTCCACTTGGCGCGCACCCGCTCCCACGGCGGCCAGGCTATTGGCCACGGCGAGGCCCAGATCGTTGTGGCAGTGCACGGAAAAAATCGCCTTGTCGCTGCCCGGCACCTCGTCGATCAAGTACCGGATCAAGTCGGCGTATTCACCCGGAGTGGTGTAACCCACTGTGTCGGGCACGTTCAAGGTGGAGGCCCCGGCCTCAAGAGCCACCGAAAAGGCCTGCACCAGATATTCCGGGTCCGAACGAGTGGCATCCTCGGCGGAGAACTCGACATCCTCGGTGTAGGTCCGGGCCTGGCTCACCGCGCGACCAATCTCATCGATGACCTGACCCCGACTCATCCGCAGCTTGTGTTCAAGATGGATGTCGCTGGTGGCGATGAAGGTGTGGATGCGCGCCTTCTCGGCGGGCTCGAGCGCCTCGGCAGCGCGTTCGACGTCCGCCGCGGGCGTTCGTGCCAAACCACACAGGATCGGGCCACGAAGTTCCTCGGCGATTTTCCGGACCGCCTCGAAATCCCCCTGGCTCGCGATGGGAAAGCCGGCCTCGATCACATCCACGCCCAGGCGCTGGAGCTGTCGGGCGATGGTCAGCTTCTCCTTCAGGTTCATGCTGCAGCCCGGAGACTGCTCCCCATCGCGCAGGGTGGTATCGAAGACCAGGACTGTGTCACTCATCGGTCGACCTCACTGCTTCGGGCTCTTTTCCACTGGAACGCCTCCCGGCTTCGCCCGGAAACTGCACGCCTTCCCCCGGTTCGGCATCCTCTCCCGCGCTCTCGAGTATGCGGCCCGTTCGGCGACGCCACCACCAGGCAAGGGGCCCGGACAGGACATACGCCAGCCCAATCGCAAAGAAACTGACCCCGGGCTCCAGGATCAGCACCAGGACAATAATTACCATCACGACCGTAGCGCTGTACGAGCCCCGGACGTTGACTTCCTTGAAGTTTCGGTACGGGATGGGCGAGACCATCAGCAGTCCCAGGAAGACCAGGCCCAAAGCGGCAAGGAAGGGGGGCAGGGGGAAGCCCATCCCCTGGGCTTCGAGAAAGCCGGCGAACCAGACCGTGGACACCACCATGCCCGCAGCAGCGGGGGTCGGCAGACCGTCGAAGCGGTCGCGGTAACGCCCGGAGGAAACGTTGAAGCGTGCCAACCTCAGGGAACCGCAGGCCGTGTACACGAAAGCCATCACCCAACCCGCCCACTGCATCTCGATCAGGCCCCCGGAATGAAAAGCAATCACTGCGGGCGCCAGACCGAAGGACACGGTGTCGGCAATTGAATCGTACTCGGCGCCAAAGCGGCTCTCGCTGCCGGTGAGGCGTGCTGCCCGGCCGTCGAGCATGTCGAAGACCGCGGCCACGAAGATCGCGTAGGACGCGGTAAGGGGATCCCCCGTACTCGCCCGCACGATGGCAAAGAAGCCCGCCGCCAGGTTGCAGGTGGTGAGCAGTGAGGGAAGCAGGCTGCCGAAAGTTCTCACGGCGGACCCGTTGCCTCGACCCCGGCGACGCCGACGGCCTCGCCTCCCCGTGCTTCTTTCGTTCTCGACAGCCTTGAGTGACATGGGTCTCCCCTCCGGCTGGCGGGCCCGGATCCCGACCCGCTAATTCTTTGAGCGATCCACCAGTTGGCGTTCCTTGAGCCAGGGCATCAGACCGCGCAAACGCGCGCCCACTTCTTCCATGGGATGCTCTGCCGCCTGGCGGCGCATGGCCTTGAAGCCCACGTTACCCGACTTGTTCTCAAGGATGAACTGCCGCGCGAAGGCCCCCGACTGGATGTCCGAGAGGATATCCTTCATGCGCGCCTTGGTGTCCGCATCGACCACTCGG
>CAWVXN010000371.1:0-3784 GCA_963933695.1 uncultured Myxococcales bacterium
CTCCGGGGTCGAGTTTTCCGGCGGGGACCTCGTAGATCTCCCCCCCCGCCGCGTATCGGTACTGGCGAATTAGCAGGATTTCGTCGTCGGAGAGAAAGGGCACCACCGCCGAGGCGCCGGGATGCCGAATCAAGTCCAGGGTTGCCCGGCGTCCCCCAGGCAATTCCACCTCTTCGGTCACCATCTCGAGCATGACTCCGCGCTGAACGCGTCGTGCGGGCTGCTCTGCCATGGGGGTGCCTCCTTCTGGTCTTGCCCGCGGCGACCCGATGCGTCCACGGCCCGCTAGTGTTTAGCGCGAACTTCAGCCCCAGGAGCCCGCTTGTCGCCCGCATTAGAGCAACCCGCCACCCTCGCGCTCCCCCCGGCGCCCGGTGAGCCCAACAACGCCCTGGAGGCTCTCCTCCTCCCGGTGTCCGATCCCCGGGCCGCCGCCGTCGTGGCGCCGCCCCACCCCCTGATGGGGGGCAGCATGGAGTCACCGGTGGTGGGCGAGGTGGCCTGGGCGTGTCAAAAGGCCGAGGTCGCCAGCCTGCGCTTCAATTGGCGGGGCGTGGGCGCCAGTGCGGGCACGCCCAGTGCGGATCCGGCCCTCGCCGACGTGGATTACCGCGCGGCGCTGGATTTCCTGGCCGAGTCCATGCCGGTTCCCCGGGTGGCCTGCGGCTACTCGTTTGGCTCTCTGGCCGCCGCCCGCGCCGCTCAGACCGCGCCCGGAATTCGACGATTAATCCTGGTTGCCCCGCCCACGGAGATGCTGGATGCCGACGCGCTCTGCAGCTTTCCGGGGGAGATCCTGTTCTTGGCTGGGCAAGACGACGAATGGGTGGACTCAGGGGTTCTCGGCGAAATTGCCCGGCAGTCGGTGGCGGCTCGGTTGGAGGTGATTCCGGGCTGCGATCATTTTTTCATGAACGCGCTCGATGAGCTGGGCCGGGCGCTTTCGCGTTGGTGGGTCCGGGGCTCGGGCTGAGTCGTTGGCTCGCTTAGCGCGTTCCCGGGGCTTGGCCGCCGGGTAGGCGGATCACCAGGCGCGCGCCCCCCTCCAAGGCTTCGCCGATCTCGATGTGCCCGCCCGCCTCCTCGATCAGGCGCTTGGAAATCGCCAAGCCCAGGCCGCCCGGACGATCGCTGCGGCCCGTGGCGAAGGCTTCGAAGACGCGCTCCCGAGCTTCGACGGGAATACCGGGGCCGCTGTCCTCGACGGTCAGTTCGATCCAATGCCCCTTGGCGACCGCGGGTTCGTAGGCGCGAACCCGGACCTCCCCGCCCGTGGGCGTGGCGCCCAGTGCATTGAGGGTGAGGTTCAGGAGCACCTGCTGGAGAGCGTCGGGTGCCAGGGCCGCCGGCCCGGTCTCGGGCTCGACCTGGCAGACCAGGCGAATCTGTTTTTCCCCGGCCCGGTGGGCGAGCAGGCCGCCGAGGGTTTTCAGGGCGGCTGGGACATCGGCCTGGCTGTCGGCATCCCCAAGGCGTTGGGGTTGGGCGTGTTGCAGCACCGTGTCGAGCAGGCGTTCGAGCCGGGTGACCTCGCCGAGCACAACGCCGCGAAAATCTGTCAGAAACTCGGTGTCGTCGAGACGGTTGGGCAGCAGGTCCAGAAAAGTTTTCACCGAGACCAGAGGGTTGCGGATCTCGTGGACAATCTCCCCGAGCATTTCGCCCAGGGCCGCTTGGCGGTCCAGCCAGCGAATGGAGTCGTCCAGCCCGCTTATCTGTTGGAGCGCGGCCAGTGTGGTCAGGGGCGTGCTGAGTTGCTGGGCGACCTCTTGAAGCAATGCCAAGGTTTTCGGTCTGACCGAACCCAGGGCATCCTCGGAACCGCCAAGGGCCAGTATCGCGAGGGCAGGGGCGAATTCGTTTGTGCCTTGCCTGCCCACCGCCACCGCGGCCGTCAGCCCGCTGGCATCGCTGGTGCGACCCACTGCGGTGGTCTCGCTGGGATCGCCCAGGTCGGTGGCTCGGGCCAGTCGCCGGAGCGCCTCGAAGGCGCCGGGTTCCAGGTCGTCCGGGGGAGGTTCGCCCGAGCGCGCGTAGCTGGCCACGCGCTCGACCCCGTCATTCTCGGTGGCCAGCCAGGCGCTGGCGTATTCGGCCCCCGAGCGCTGGGCAATCTCGGCCACCGCCCGGGTGAGCAGGTCCACGGGGTTTTGGCTGCTCGGGTGCGGGGAATTCGTTGGGGCGGGCTCGGACTGGGGAAAAACCGCGTCGATCAAGGCCGACGCGCCACGACCGCGTCGCTCCAGGCGCCCGCTCGGCGGCCTGGTCGCGTTCCTTTCCCCTTGTTCACCCCCCGGCATACCCTGTTGCTACCCCGCCCAGCTAGCGCCTGTCAAGCAGAATTCCCGCGGGAGGCCCCCGGACGGGTCAAAATATGTCTTCGCGCAGGGCCCGGCGGGCATCGCTGGCCGATTCCTGCTCGCTCACGCTCCGCCTGGGCTCGGTCCCCTCGATGAAGGGTTGGAAGTAGGCGTTCTGGGTGCTGGCGTCGGCAATCAGCCCCGTATCCCGGTCGATACGCTGAAAGACGATGTGATCCGCGGGTACTTCGAAATCTCGACTCGGCCGGTCCTCCAGGGCAACGCGCATGAAATCTCGCCAGATGGGCAGGGCCGCCCCCGCCCCGGTCTCTCCAAAGCCCAGCACGCGGTTGTCGTCGTGGCCGACCCAGACACCGGTGGTGAGGTCCGGCGAAAAACCCATGAACCAGGCGTCGCCCTGCTCGTTGGTGGTCCCGGTCTTCCCGGCCAGAGGCCGACCCAGGCGCAGCAGCCCGCGTCCGGTGCCCTCCTGGACCACGGCTGAGAGCAAGTCGCTCATCAGGTAGGCGGAGGCCTCGGAGATGACCTGATCGTCGGCCAGGGCCGGCTCCTCGGGGCTGGCTGGATCGTTTGGGGGGGTGGCTTCGGCGCTGGCGTTCGCCAGGGCTTCGGGCGCGTTAGGGGGCGCCGACTCGCCGACTCGCCGACCCTGGGCGGCGACTGGGGGCACCGCGGAGTTTCGAGGATCCACCAGGGGAACGTCCTCGAGCAGGACCGTGCCGTCGCGACGGGTGACCCGGCGGAGGAAGCGCGGGGCCACCAGGCGGCCCTTGTTGGGGAAGACCGAATACGCCGTGGTGAGTTCAAGCAGGGTCATGGAACTCGAGCCGAGCGCCAGGGAAAGATCCCGGACCAGGGGCGAGTGGATGCCAAAACGGTTCGCGTACTCGATCACGTAGTCCACGCCGACATCCCGGAAGAGATGCACCGTGGCGTTGTTGATCGATTTTTTGAGGGCGTTGCGCAAGGGCATGGGGCCGTAGAAGTGTCGGCCGTAGTTGCGCGGGGCCCAGATGAATCCAGAGACCGGGTCGGTGTAGACCACGGGTCGATCCACCACCTCGGAAACCGGCGTGTAGCCTTTTTCTAGGGCGGCGCCGTAGATGAAGGGCTTGAAGGCCGAGCCCGGCTGTCGCTCGGCCTGGGTGGCCCGGTTGAACTCGCTGCTTCGGTAGTCGTAGCCCCCCACCATGGCGAGCAAATCCCCCGTGCCGTTCTCGAAACTCAGCAGGGCCCCTTCCACCACCGGGGCTTGGTGGAGCCCGAGCCGGGGCAAAAGGGCATCGGGCAAGGGCGCACCTTCTAGAAGCGCTTCGTCTAAGAGCGCTTCTTCGATAAGCGCTTCATCGACAAGCGCTTCGTTGGCCTCCGGGGGTCGATCCGCCAAGCGGACAAAGCGCGTCACATCTCCCGAGGCGAAGATCTGGGCGATCTGTTTCACCGGGCGGGGCCGGGCCTCGGGG
>CAWVXN010000372.1:0-3779 GCA_963933695.1 uncultured Myxococcales bacterium
GCGAGCTCGCCTTGGGCGAGGATTTCGTCCGCCATGCGATCGGCCACATCGGCGCTCAGGATATCCGAGGCCGCGCCGCGCACCACCAGGGTGGGGCAGGAGACTTTCCCCAGGGCTTCCCACATGGACTCACGCGCCTGGGCATGTCGCTTCTCAACCTCGGCGCTGTCGAGGGCCGGATCGCCCCCGCCGACGGCCTGGCGAAAAGCGGTGTCCATCTTCAGGATCCAGCGCCCATCCTCCTGGCGTTGGCGACAGCCGTGGAGCGCCATCCGGTCAATCGAGGCGGACGTCGCCGCCGGATAAAGGTGCACGAGCTCCTGCTCATACTCGGCTACGGAGCCGAAGCTCGGGTCGTGGTTCTCGGCAGCTTCCATGGAAATACGAGTGGTTCCGCGATGATCCAATTCGGGGGCCGAGTCAACAATGACCAGGCCGGCGAGTTTCTCGGGGTTGCGGCCCGCGTAAAGCATGGCGATTCGTCCGCCGAGGGAATGGCCGATCACCACGAGCCTCTCGATGCCCAGGGCCTCGACGATGGCCTCGATGTCGTCGACATGGTTCTCGTAGTCGTAAGCACCTTCGGTGTGCCAGTCCGAGTTCCCATGTCCACGTAAATCCAGGGCCAGCACCCGGTAGTGGGGTGCGACATGGGGAATGAAATCGTCCCATATGTGAGCCTCGTTGCTGTAACCGTGGAGAAGCAGCATGGGGACGCCCTCTTGGCTCCACTCCACGAGATTGAGGGAAAGCCCGTCGGCGCCTTGGATTTTTCGTTCGCTGCACTCCATGGAGAAGATCCTACCCGAAGAAACCCCGGTCGGGCGATGCCTTGGCCCCGGGACCGCACGGCCCGGTTCCACCGGTCGCCCACTCGAGGCTCGGAATCGGGAAGGCGTTGGGGGCCTGCGCTATAGTGGGGCGCCCCGATTCCCTGCCTTCAGGGACAAGTGGGTCGCCTGTCCGGTTGCGCGCCTGCCTTTGGCGATATCGTCCTTTGGCGATGTCGTCATCAAGCCGTTCCCCTGGGAAGCGTGGCGACACTCCGCTAGACCCCGCCAGGCAGACTGAAGCCCCGGGGATCATGAATTCACCAGAGCCGACAGGAGAAGAACGATGCCGGTGATCGAAACCACAGCTCAACTCGTCGAGAACACCTACGCAAAGATGAAGCAGCGTCTCGATGCGGTGCGTCCCCGACTCGGCCGCCCGTTGACCTATGGGGAGAAAGTTCTTTTTGGCCATCTCGACGACCCAGCGGGCCAACTCCTCGATCCCGGAGAAGCCTACCTGCTGCTACGACCGGATCGCATCGCAATGCAGGACGCAACGGCTCAGATGGCTTTGCTTCAATTTATGCAGGCGGGCAAAAATGAGACCGCCGTTCCCACCACGGTCCATTGCGACCATCTCATCGAGGCCTATAAGGGTTCGAGGGCAGATCTGGGGACCGCGGAAACCACGAACTCCGAGGTCTACGATTTCCTGCGCCTGTGCTCCTCCCGCTACGGGATTGGCTTCTGGGGTCCGGGGGCGGGAATCATCCATCAGGTGGTGCTGGAGAAGTACGCGTTCCCCGGCGGCATGATGCTGGGGACCGACTCTCACACGCCGAATGCGGGTGGGCTCGGGATGTTCGCGTGCGGCGTGGGCGGGGCCGATGCCGTGGACGTGATGGCCGGATTTCCCTGGGAAGTGCTCCACCCCAACCGGGTAGGCGTGAAACTGACCGGGGAACTCGGCGGCTGGACCTCGCCCAAGGATGTCATTCTCAAAGTCCTCGATGAGTTGACGGTGAAGGGGGGCACGAATCGCGTGGTCGAATATTTCGGCCCGGGTGCGGCCTCCATCAGTTGTACCGGCAAGGGAACCATTACCAATATGGGTGCCGAACTCGGGGCGACTACGTCGATCTTTCCCTATGACGAGCGCATGCACGCGTATCTTGAAGCGACCGAGCGCGGCGAGATTGCGGCACTGGCCGCCGCCGAACCCAACTTGCTCCGAGCCGACGCCGAAGTCCTCGCGGACCCGGCTCAATTTTTCGACGTTCTGGTGGAGATCGATCTCTCTACACTCGAGCCGTATATCGTTGGACCCCATACGCCCGATCTAGCGCATCCGGTTTCGCGGATGGCGGCGGACGCGCGGGAGAGTGGCTACCCGGTCAACCTGAGCGCGGGGCTGATCGGGAGCTGCACGAATTCTTCATACGAAGACATGTCCCGAGCCGCCGATGTGGCACGCCAAGCGGCCCAGCGCGGTCTTAAGAGCCAGGCGACTCTCTGGGTGACTCCGGGTTCCGAGCAGATCCATCAGACCATCGGGCGAGATGGTCAGATGCAGGACTTGGAGGCGATCGGGGCCACGGTGCTCGCGAATGCGTGCGGTCCGTGTATCGGCCAGTGGAGGCGCGACGATATCCAGAAGGGGGATTCCAACTCGATCATTAGCTCCTACAACCGCAACTTTCCGAAGCGAAACGATGGCAACCCGGAGACCCTCTCGTTTATTTCGAGTCCCGAGATAGTGATCGCATACGCGTTGGCGGGAACCCTGGACTGGAGTCCGTTGGACGGAGAACTCGAAGCTGCGGATGGGAGTCGGTTCACTCTCGACCCCCCGGCCCCGGCCCCGGAAATTCCCGCTAAGGGATTCGTCATCTCCTACGAGGGCTATCAGGCACCCGACCCCGGGGCGGAAAACCTGAACGTTGAAATCGCACCCGGAAGCAAGCGCCTGCAGAAGCTGACCCCTTTTCCGGCCTGGGATGGACAGGACATGGAGCGTCTACCGCTTCTTCTCAAGGCCCGGGGAAAGTGCACGACAGATCATATTTCCATGGCGGGTCCATGGCTTCGCTTTCGTGGCCATCTGGACAACATCAGCGACAATATGTTCATCGGCGCGATCAATGGGTTCACCGGGGACGCCGGGACGGGACTCGATCAATTGTCCGAGGAGCATGGGGTTGGTTTTCCCGCCATTGCTCGTCACTACAAGGCTGAGGGAATGCGCTGGGTCGTGGTCGGTGATGAGAATTACGGCGAGGGAAGTAGCCGCGAGCACGCCGCCATGTCGCCCCGGCATCTGGGAGCCGGCGCGGTGATCACGCGAAGCTTTGCGCGGATCCACGAATCCAACTTGAAAAAGCAGGGTGTATTGGCGTTGACCTTCGCCGACCCCGCCGACTACGACAAGGTCCTGGAGACCGACCGGGTCAGCCTTCGAGGACTCGCTGAACTCCAGCCCGAGGTGCCGCTGACCGCTGTGCTCTTCCACGAGGATGGTCGCGAGGAGAGCTTTGCTGTGGAGCACACCCTGAACGAGGAACAGATCGCGTGGTTCAGAGCGGGGTCTGCGCTGAATCTTCTCCGGGAGCAATCGGCGTAGCCTCTGTGGTCTCTGTCGCGCTTTCCGGCTGACCCAGCAGGACCCGCTTGAAAAATGCGCGGCCGGCGGGAAAGGCCAGGGGAAGCGCCATCAAGCCCAGGATGACCCCGGTGGCAACGACGACGAACTTGAGTTCTCCGGCCATCAAGCTGTTGCCAAAATACGCATAGGTGGCCGCTCTTACCGTGGATCCCAGGGCGAGGGCAAAAGCGAAGACCCTGAACTTCATGGGCGTGACCCCGGCCAGGGCGTGGTATGCGGTCAGGACGCCGACGGGATACCCCGTTCCGACCGCGATGAAGACGGCTCCAGGTCGCTCTCCTGCACGGGCGATGATTGGGCGCAGACGCTCGGGAATCTTTCTATGGACGGATTCGCGGCCGGCG
>CAWVXN010000373.1:0-3779 GCA_963933695.1 uncultured Myxococcales bacterium
GGCCCATCTTGTACAGGAGCATTCCCCGATCGAGGACTACCCCCAACACCCCGCCCAACTCGGCGGCGGTTTCGAAATCCACCAGGGCCAAAGCGCTCTGACCGTCGTTCGCATAGGCGACGGCACGCTGGTGGTAGAGAACGGGATCCGAGGGAGAGGCAGCGACCTGGGCGCTGAGGCTGGCAATCCTTGCCTCGAGACTCGGGTGGGCCTGCGCCGACGACGCCCCGAAGAGCCCCGTCGCCACCAACCAGACAGCGGCGAACGCAACCCATGAGCGCATCCGAACGCACCGGCGCGAACCGGCGCCCTCCCCGTAGCCACAGGAAAGCCTCTGCATTCGAACCCGACCCGTCCCCACCCCGGAAGCCTTCAGTCGTCCAATCGCAGAATCGTAAATTCGTCGAGGACTGATCCCGCTGAGTCGATCATGCGCGCTCGCAATCGGTCCTCATTCGCATCGAGAACGACGGAGCCTCGGATTTTCAAACCCCGCCGGCCCTCGGGATCGGCGGGTTGGGGAACATGCGCGGGAAATTGCAAGAAGTTCGGAGTGATGCTGGGGTTCGCCGAACTGGCCTTGCCCGAATTTCCCGCCACGGTGTAAACCACTTTGTCATCCATTCCGCTCGCGGTGACCTGGTGGTACTTCTCCGCGCCGTTGCCCATTGCTGGCTCCCCGGCTGCGTTCAACTCGGCATTGACGGCGGGATCAAAATCCACCGCATTGCCTGTGTAGTCCCCCAGGTAATAGGAGCGTTCGTAGCTGTGGCTATGGCCCCCATAGACAACGTCTACCCCGTAGTCGTCGAAAACCGGCGTGAACTCCTCGCGCAGGGTCACCATGGGTAGATCGAGATAATTGGCGAAGGACTGCATCAGGAGGGAATCGCTGTCGGAATTGTGCGAGCCATAGGAATAAGTGGGGTGATGAAAAATCACCACCGTCCAATCGCTTCGATTGGACGAGAGGTCGGCGATCAGCCAGGTTCGCATGGCCTCTCGCTGCATCGGATCGCGAGCGGTCAACTGGGAATCGAGACTGACCACGTGTACCGGGCCATGATCGAAGGAGTAGTACTGCTCTGTGCCGCTGGATACGCCGCCCACTTCTCCCGCGGTGGGGAACGAGAAGATATCGAGATAGGGCATTCCCGTGTCGGGAGTCACAGAATCTCCGTCCGAATAGCTACCCGGGTCCGACGAAACACTCAGGCCACCCGCATCGAACACGCCAAAGGCGGGCAGACTACCCACCCCCATTTCATGATTGCCAATGGTGGACCAAACGGCGGTCTGCTTGAGAATGTCGCGATACAGATCAAAGACTGCGGCCTGAAATTCGTGATCCGTTCCCTTGGTATAGGCATTGTCGCCCAGCATCAGAAACAGGTCGAGGCGCTCGCCACCGTGAGCCGCGTTGTAGGCGTAGAACCCGTCGCGCACGCCCGCCGCCTGGCCCGGGTGTTCGCCATCCGAAACGGTCCCCGAATCGCCGACGATCCACATGTGCACGTTGTCGTCATCGTCGTCGCCCTCGTGGTCGTCGCCGTGGTCGTCGTCGTGGTCGTCGTCGTGGTCGTCGTCGTGATCGTCGCCGTCGTCGTCGTGGCTCTTGCCATGACTACCACGACCATGCCCCCCCCCGCGTCCGCCCCGGCCGCCTCCGCGGCGCTTGGACTTCGGCGCCGTCTGGAAATTTTGGCCGGCCTCCATCTGCCCGGCTACGGAATAGAAGTAGGTTTTCTCGGGCTTGAGACCCGTAATTTGGGCTTCGAAGTGGTTGCCTTCGGTGAGAATTCCATCCACGCAGCGGGCCTTGCCGGGTCGACTCAACTTCTTGAACTTTCGGGCGTAACACACTTGGCCCGGATCACCCCGCCACTTCACGATGGCGCCGTGCGGAGACACCTGCTGGAGAAAAAGTCGCGACGCCGGCTCGGAGGACGCGCTCCCCGTCACCATGAAGATCATCGCGAACACAGAACAGGCAGCCGTTGCCCACGCAATACCAACCCGACCCTGGAACTCAAACGACAGACGCAATGCAACAACCCTCCATGTCAAGTACCCGGTCATGCCGGGCCGGAAACCCGCCGGCCCAGCCGCAATCAAACCCGGATGCTGTGTTTCGATCACCCTGCGCTTCTCGCTCTGAAAATTCAAGGACAATTTCGGTCCGGCCGCGGCGAGGGGGACAGACGGGGCGACGGGGACAGACGGGGCGACGGGGACGGACGGGGAGCCTCGCTAAAGGCCCGAATAGAATGACGATCTTGGCCACTTTCCGCGCGGATCCGTCGCTGATTTTAGCCTCTGCGGCGACATCTTGGCCCGCTCCGAGTGATCCGCCCCCGGCCGGATTCGGTCTCCGGAAAGATCGCCTGTGCAAACCCGGGAAGCCCACCACCGCCCGACCGGATCGCTATGCTGTGCCGCCCCAGACTCTCCATCCACCGGGCGCCCCGCGCGCCTCCCCAACTCGCCGGGCGCACCCCAAACCGGCGCTACGAACAGGTCATGAGGTTGTCTATGTCCGAATCCGAAAGCTTCAAGTCGATCCCCGACCTCCCCCGGGCCTTCGCAAAATCCCAGGGCGACAAAGCCGCCCTGGTTCTTGGAGATCGCAGCATTTCCTACGCGGAGCTCGACGCCTCGTCCAATCGCATCGCCCAGGCGCTGATCACCGCCGGGATTCAACCCGGCGACCGCGTGGCCTTCCTCGACAAGAACGTGCCCGAGTACTTCGAACTGCTCTTTGGCGCCGCCAAAGCCCGGGCGGTGACCGTCGCGGTCAACTGGCGCCTCGCCCCGCCCGAAATGGCTTACATCCTCAACCACTCCCGGGTCAAGGTACTGCTGGTGGGACGCGAATTACTGGGCCATGTCGACCAGATGGAATTCGACTCGCCCCCAATTGTCCTCGTGACCGAGGGCCCAGAAGGCGACCGGGCGGGGTTTTCAGACTGGTACGGTGCCGCAGAAAATCTGGACCCCATGCTCCCCAGCGACTGGGAAGACACCTGCTACCAGCTCTATACCTCGGGGACCACGGGGCTGCCCAAGGGCGTCGAACTCACCAATCGTAATTTTTTCAGCATGCTGGGCGTTGCCTCCAAGGCCTGGAGCTTCGACACCGAGAGCGTCAACCTCGTCGCCATGCCGCTCTTCCATATCGCCGGGAGCGGCTGGGGTTTCGCGGGCCTCTACAATGGCGGAACCAACGTGCTCCTGCGCGAGGTGAACCCGTCGGAGATTCTGAAGATCATCGAGAAACACCGCATCACCAATGCCCTGCTCGTACCCGCCGTTTTTCAGTTCCTGCTCATGACCCCCGGCCTGGACACCACCGATTTTTCATCCCTGCGCAGTATCGTCTACGGTGCATCCCCCATCACCGAGGACGTTCTGGTCGGCACCATGAAGGCGACCCAAGTCCCCCTAGTCCAGGTCTATGGACTCACGGAAACCACCGGGGCCATTACTCTGCTTGGCTTCGAGGACCACGATCCGGGTGGACCCAAGGCCGAGCTGCTTCGCTCGGCAGGAAAGCCCATGGACGGCGTCGAACTACGAATCGTCGACACCGGTACGAAGATCGACTGCGCGGACGGCGAAGTCGGCGAGGTCTGGACCCGCAGTCCGCAGAATCTCAAGGCCTATTTCGCCGACGAGAAAGCCACCGCGGAGGCCTATCCCGAGGGCCGAGACAACGACGGCCTGGGCTGGTTTCGCACGGGGGACGCGGGCTTCCTGCGCGATGGCTATCTCTTCATTCA
>CAWVXN010000374.1:0-3776 GCA_963933695.1 uncultured Myxococcales bacterium
GGTCGATCATCGCTGGGGGCCTCCCTAACCCGCAGGACATGCTCGACGTCGTTGCCGAAAATTCGTTGTGCCTGGGAGGCGCGCCTTCCGCCGAAAAAATCACGCTGCCAGCGAATCACTTCGTTCAGGCTGAGCGTCGCGCTCCCCAGGTCGAAGTCTCCGGGTTGCAGGGGGACCAGAATTCGCTCTGCCCGAACCACCAGGAAGTTCCTCCCCCTTTCCGAGCGAGTTTCAACCACGGCTGGCAAGGTCAGTTCCCCGGCATTGGTCTGGATCGCCAAGGTCTGCTCGCCTCGATTGGCTGGGCGGTCGTCGACGAAGCGAAAGGCATCGGGCATTTCGAAGAGTCGGCTGTGAATCTCGTAGTTCTGGATGCTTTCCTGGAGTCCTTCGTCGAGCCACCACTCGATGCTTATCGGCAAACGCTGACAGACGATGACCGGGCCCTGGGGCAAAATCAATCGCACCCCCACACGGGGGTCCGAGGCGATGGCTTGGACCGAAATGGAGTAAGTGGGGGATGTGGCGCGGACGCTGCCCTGGGCCACAAGGAAGGGGCCCAGTCGGATTTCCCCGGGTCGGGACACGGTTAGGGAGAAGCGGCAGACGAAGGTCACGCTATTGGTGCGAGTTGTCCGGCCGTTGATAATGGTCACCCGGGTGCTCACGCTGGGGACGATCGCCACCAGGCTTATGAGCCCCCCAGCCACGGGGCCCGTGCTGCAGGTGGGGTCTGGGCTGCGCTCCAGACCCTCGACCTGGAGGTGAAGGTCCACGGGCATTCCGATGTAGTAGGGTGCGGGCCCGATCTTGAGTTCGACCCGAGGCGAACCCTGGGCCGCGACGCCTCGGGCCAGAAACAGCAGGCCGAGAGCCGCGACAAGCCCGGTCCCGAGTGCACACCGACCCGCTGTCGTCCCTGTCCTCACCGCCTACCAATCCTTGTCCACGGGCGCGTAGCCCGAGGCATTCCGTTCGCGCTTTTGTCGGTGACGCTCGGCTTCGCGGTCGCGTACCGATTGAAGCAACTGGCCGGGATCCGAGTCGGCCTCGGATTCCTCGGGTTCGCTTTCGCCCTCCCCAGGCTGCTGCTGCTCTTGGGGCTGGGAATCACCCTGCTCCTCATCCCCCTGCTGGGGTTCTTCACCGGGAGGCTCAAGGGTGGCCAGTGCCTCTTGGATGTTGTGTACCGCGACATCCTGGAGTTCGCGAATTTTCCCGCGTTCGAGCCTTGTTGATTCCGCCCCGGTAGTCCCGGGTGCTTGGGCGTTGTCGACCTCGGCCGCCTCGTCCGCGCTTGGCTCTTCTCCGTCGGTGCTCTCGTCCATGCCCGCGGCCGCCGCGAGCATCGCATCGGCGGCGGCCAGAACGAATTCCGATGCCTTGACCAGTTTCTCCGTGGCGGCCTCGACGGCGGCGGGGTCGGTGGCGGCTTCGGGGCCCACCAATTGGGCGGGCTCGGCAAAGGATTGCTCGTGAAGGGCGGTGGCCAGGGACTCGGTGAACTCGGCCAGGCTTTGTTGCTGGCTTGCCAGCCGCTGGGCCTCGGGCCCGGCTTCCTCGTCGCCCAGCCCTGGGGCAATTTCGGTTTCGTCGCCGAGTTCAAGCTGTTGTCGGCCGGCGTCGCGCAAATGCTCGATCAGGGTGAAAAAAATTCGCTGAAGGGCGCTCAGGCCGTCGATCGCCGAGGAGACCCCCTGCCACGCCTCCTCGTGCGCCGAAGCTTCCTGGGCCAGGCGAACCAGGGATTCGCTGGCTCCGGTCATGCTCGATTCGGTGAGGGCCAGGATGCCTTCGGCGAGTTTTAGTCGTTGGCGCTCGGCCTCGGGGTCTTCCCCGGAAGCGTCGCTGCCCTCCTCCGGCGGGGTCGCCCCGTCGAGTTCCCGGTGCATCTGCTCGACCATCCGGGCCATCCGCTGGACTCGCTCGAGATTGCGCGTCTGGAGCGCGCCGAGGGTGGGTGCGAATTCGCGGAGATCATTCTCCGAGGGAGTCTCTTGGGGGTCGAGCACACCGGCGATTCGGCTCTCATCGGTGTGGGCCACATCGATCAGTCCCTTGAGATCTAGGAATTGTTCCCGGGCCTCGGCCAGGGCGTCCACGGCGCTGACCTGGCGCTGGCCGGCTTCGATCAGGCGTTCCTCGCCCAGGGCCAGGCTCCCTTCCACCAGGTCTTCGGTGGCCCGGGCGATATGGGGCTGGGCCGCCCGAAGCCGTTCGAGGAATAGGGCCTGCTCCGGTTCTTCGGGGGCGGACCCGGATTCCAGGCCCGCCAGGAGTTTGGCCTCGAGTTCGGCGCTTCGCTGGGCGACTTCGTCCTGGCTTTCGACCAGGTATTCGACGTCGAGCCAGACGGGGTGACCGGCGCGTCCTGGATTCGCTCCGGCGACGCCCAGGGGGAGACTCGCCGCCGCGGCAGCCAGGGCCCGGGTCTCCAAGGCGACCCGGGATGCATCCCCCACGAGCCCATCGAGAATTTCCACCGGATTCTGCAACTGCTCTCGGGCTCGCTTGAGATGGGACAGACCGGCGGCGGCTCGGCGGTGGGCGCGCACGGCCTGCTTTCGTCGCAATTGGCTGCGGGCCTGGCCCATTCGCTCCTGGGCGAGATGGAGATAGCCGAGCAGGGCTTCGAGTTGGGCCCCGCGCATTCGCTGCTCGGGGGTCAGTTCCGCGTCGCTGGAGTTCTGGAGGCTCTTGAGTTCGTCCCCCGCGGCCCGACTCAGCCCTGTGGCGCTGGAGAGGATCTGCCTTTCGCTCAACGCAGCGTTCTTGAACAAGGCTTTCGAGTGCTCTCCCAGGTGTGCTTGGGGGGCCTGGGCCAAGCTCTCGACAACGCCTCGAATCGTCGTGGTGGCGCCGCGTTGTTCTTCGATCAGCGCATCCAGGCGAGTGGCGAGGTCCGGGCCCTCCTGCTGAGCCAGGGCATCGGACAAGATCAGCGCTCGGCGAAGAACGATTTCGAGGTTGCGCCGGGGGGCGGCATCGCCGGGCCGCAGGGCAATGGCCTCGCGAAACCAGTCGGCGGCGCGTTCGAGGTTGGCCAGGGACGCTTCGGGCGCTTCCTCCATGGAGGCATCCGCCTTTGCGATTTCGACCCAGCCCAGGTTGAAGGTGGCGCGATAGCGCAACTCGCCGTCGCTTCCGGCGTCTTGGCGGGCGGACTCAAGCAGGCGGTCGCTCTCCTCGAGTCCGTCGGCGCCCAGGGAAGAAAGGCCGCGGTTATAGGCTTCCCGGGGCTGTTCGGGGACGCTGATGCGTTCGCGAGCCATTGAATCCGCCGAAGCCTCCCCGGACAGAAGTTCCTCTTCGGCCATCATTTCTTCTTCGTCCATCGGGGGCAGAGCGTTCGCTCCTTGGGCCCAACCTTCGGGGGGGGTGCCCAGGGCCAGGCCGAAAAGGAGCAGGCCCAGAGATGCCTTGCGACGAATCTGGGTAAGGGGGCTCGCGACCAGGGCCAGAAGGGCCAGAAGAAGTGCCCACTGAAAGCCATCCTTCTGGACGGTACGACCGCGCTTTTCCCCGATGCCTCGCATCAGGGGCCGGATATGGGCTTCGAAGATGGATTCCAGGTCGAGGACACCGGTGCCGGCCGGCACGTAGGCACCCTCGGTTTCCAGGGCGAGGTCGCGGAGCAGGTCGCCGTCCAGTCGGCTGATGACGGGGGATCCCCCGGAGTCAACGACCCGGTTGCGGGCGCCGGTCTGGGGATCGGTCACAAAGATCTCGCTCCCGTTTTCGTCTCCGAAGCCGATGATGATGATCCGGATTCCTCG
>CAWVXN010000375.1:0-3776 GCA_963933695.1 uncultured Myxococcales bacterium
AGTGAATGCACGCTCCCCACAGCGTCCCCGCCCGCATCCACATAGGGCCCTATCCACGGAATCGCGGCCAGGTTGTCCGCAGTGGCATCCGGGAGCAGGAAGCGCATGCCCGGCGCTTCGAGTTCCTGAACCCGGGTAATGGTGATGTCGCCCACCTGCCAGCGCAAAAGAGAATTTGTCATGGGAGCAGCCTAGCGGCCTGGTTCCAATGGACGCAACGCGCGGCTCAACGATCGGCGTATCCCGGCGGCGGCTGAAATCCAAACCCGGCCGCCTCCAAATGCCCGGCCAGGGCCAGAGTCGTGAGGTCTCCAAATTGCGGGCCGATAATCTGTAGCCCGATGGGCAGTCCATCCTTGCCCGGCCCCGTCGGAAAAACCGTGGAGGGCAGGTAGCTATTGATGGCCAGGCCAGCCCAGAAAATCTGCTCGAAATAGGGGCGGGACTCGCCATCCACATCGATGGAGCGCTCACCGAATCGCCGATGATCGTGGGGAAAGGCCGGGGTGGCCATGATGGGCGCAATCAACGCATCGTATTCCTTGAAGAACCCATGCCATTTCCAGCGCAGATGGGTTCGTGCGTTGTTGGCGCTCAAATAGTCGCGGTGGGAAGCCACCTGCTTGCGCAGTGTTTCGGCGCCCTCACTCCGATCCCCGGCGTCGAGTCGGGAAGCCTGCTCCAGCATCGCCGAAAACTCCTCGTCCGTGGATCGCGAAGCCATGGTGGCCCAGAGCAGGGTTTGATAAATCCCATGCGCCTCGTCGACATCAAAGTCGGGCCGGGCTTCGAAATCCGCAATCCCCCCGGCCTTGACGATGGTTTCGGCCACGGCTTCCACGCGCATCTCTGTTTCGCGGCTGACCGGTGCCTGGGCGTGGTTCTTCCAGATCGCCACGCGATAGTCGCCAAGCTGCTGTACACGCGGCTCGGGAAGCACCACCTTCATACCCGCCGCTTCGATTTCATCGGGACCCGACATGATCTTCACGCCGAGCGCAAGATCCGCCGCGCTTCGCGCCAGGGGACCAATCACCGAAAGATCCGACTGGGCGACAATCCCCGGGAGCGAATGCCCGAAGGGCGGAAGCAAACCCCAAGTAGGCTTGTGCCCGAAAACTCCACAGTAGTGGGCGGGGTTTCGAATTGAGCCCCCAATATCCGAACCCGAATCAAAGCCCGTCATACCCGACGCCAGGGCGGCCGCTGAGCCACCCGAAGATCCGCCGGGAACGCGGTCCACGTTCCAGGGGTTTCCCGTCCTCCCATACACTTCGTTGTAACTCTGGAAGTCCGCCAGATTCAACGGAACGTTGGTCTTCCCAAAGAGCACAACGCCAGCGCCTTTCAATCGCTCAACGGCCAGGGCATCGGTCGTCGCAATATTCTCCCGCATCTCGGGTCGTCCATAGGTGGTCGGCGTCCCCGCCACGTTGAACGACTCCTTGATCGTCATGGGCACGCCGTGAAGCGGCCCCCAATTCTCACCCCGGGCCAGGGCCTCGTCGGCTTCCTGGGCACGTGCTCTGGCTCCGTCGGCATCCAGCACGACAATCGCATTCAATGCCGGGTTGAACCGCTCGACCCGCCCCAGGAAGTATTCGAGGAGTTCGAGGCATCCGACCTCTTTCGCCTGAATCATCCCAGCCAACTCCACCGCCGACTTGAATCCCCAATCACTCATACCCATTCTCCTTCGTCGTTCTTTCTAAGCGAGCGACTTTTCGAGGAACAGTTCGGGCCACCGCCCCGCGAAGCCGACCGGTGGCCTTGAATCGAGATCGAATTCTAACAGCAGAGTTCCTCCTCTGCTCCGCGGAGACACCGCGCTCAATCGCCCGGATCGATCACCAGGGCCCACCACTCGGACTCATCATCAAGACCTATCGCCAAGGTCTATCGCCAAGGCCTATCGCCAAGGTCCATCACCAAGGCCTATCGCCAAGACCCATCGCCGACCCATCGCCCGAGGGGGCCACTGAGACTAGGACGCCGCTCAAAGCCCGACGACCAAAAACAATCGAGTGGGCTCATGGGCAGACATCAAGAACGAGTTCAACCGCCGCGCCGAGGGTGCCCTGACGCTTGCCCGGGTCCGCGATCAATATCAATGCGGTGGCTCGCACCCTCTCCTCCGGGACCGCTCGAATCGCCGCCGCGCGATCGCCACTGAGCCACAGACGCCCGGCCCCTTCGTCGGGCCCGCAGCACTTCCCAATGCCGAGAGCGGGAGGCTATATTGCCCCCATGCCAAGGCTCTGGAAGGTTCTCCTTACAGTCCTACTTCTGGGCCTCTTCCCGTTGGTCGTTCTCCTTGTGGCTGGGCAGTTCCAGATTCGCCCAATTGCCCCTGCCCTACCCGATGCATTGGTTCTACGCGCCGCGCTGGCCCTCGACGCCGGACCGATTCACCTGTATTCGATCAACACCGCTTCCCGGGCCTGGCTCTGAAGTCAACGAGGTGATCCCTTGCGCCGTCGCGTTCTGTACACCCTTTCCACTCTGACAATCCTGATCCTGGTAGGCGCGGGGGGGCTCGTCCTATTGGGACGCGGCGTCTTTGGTGCCCACGAGGGGCCGGGCAAAATTACGCCGATTCCCAGACCCGCCTCCCTGGTGGCCGAGCGCAGCGAATCCGCCCGCCTGGCGTCCGCCCGGGTAGGCGCGTCGGACACGACGATTCTCTTCGGCGACCTCCACGTGCACACCACGTTTTCCTCGGATGCGTTCGTGATCAGCCTCCCTCTCGTTTCCGGCGAGGGTGCGCACCCGCCCGCCGATGCCTGCGATTTCGCTCGGTACTGTGCGGCCCTTGACTTCTGGTCCATCAACGATCACGCCGAGTCACTGACGCCGGAGCACTGGCGTGAAACCGTAGACAGTGTCCGTCAGTGCAACGCAGTCGCTTCGGCGGGGGACCCGGATGTAACCGCCTTCTTGGGCTGGGAGTGGACCCAGGACGGATCGAGTCCAGCCAATCACTGGGGTCACAAAAACGTCCTGCTCAAGGGACTGGGGGACTCAGAAATTCCAACCCGTCCCATCGCGGCCCTGCATCCCGACGGCGACATCGTGACCTTGCCGCCCCTGGCCCGGGCCGGACTCGCCCTGCTCATGCACGACCGACGAACCTTAGATTTCACACGCTTTCTTGCGGAAACCGCCGCGGTCCCGCCCTGCCCTCTGGACGTAGGGGTCCGGGATCTGCCCGCCGGATGCAAGGAATCCACCCGAACGCCCGGGGAACTCTTCGCCAAGCTAGACGAATGGGGGTTCGAGTCCATCGTCATCCCTCACGGCACAGCCTGGGGGAATACCGCGCCCCCCGGTGCCAACTGGGACGCCCAGATCGGTGGTCCGGATGACGATCCCCAAAGACAGACCCTTGTCGAAGTCTATTCCGGCCACGGAAACTCCGAGGAATATCGTGATTTCGCCGCCGTCCTCCTCGATCCTTCCCGGGGGCCCCTCTGCCCTGAACCCCAACCCGGCCCTTCGGGATTCCTGCCCAACTGCTGGCGTGCGGGTGAGATCATTCGCACGCGTTGTCTCGCCCAAGGCACCCCGGATGAACAATGCGCGGAGCGGGCAGCGGTGGCTCGCCAAAACCATGCCCTTGCGGGGAAGACGGGCTTTCGAACGGTGCTGGGCGCGTCGGTGGAGGATTGGCTCGACTCCGGCCAGTGCCGGGATTGTTTCTTGCCGGCCTTCGACTACCGGCCCCGCATGTCCGTCCAATACATGCTGACTCGGAAAAATTTCACCCGGTCACGCCC
>CAWVXN010000376.1:0-3766 GCA_963933695.1 uncultured Myxococcales bacterium
CTCCAAGAAGTTCAGCGGCAAGATCGGCTCGGCGCAGGAGGATCCCCAGCCGATCGAGGCGGTATCCGTGTCAACTAGGCTCGTCAGCCCGGGCGGATTCGTGGTCGACACCCCCGCACTGAGCGCGAGACGAGCGACACATTGGTGACCCACCCCCCAGTTTGACGGACTCTCCAAGGATCCATCCACCGTCGGTAGACTTCCTTCCAGAACGAGAAACAAAGTATCCCCCACAGATTCCGCAAAAGAGTTAGCCGGGGCGACTGAGGTGTAGGTCGTGCCAAAAATATCGGCTGATGAGTCGGAGCACGGAAAACCATCATCGGCGCAATCCGTCCAAGCCATGGTTTCCGTGGAGGAGTACGTCGTGGGGAGGAGTACACCGACGGTCAGCCGGTGAAGTTCCACATCGGACTCAAAACATATTTCCCAAATCCTAACGCTGGCGGGGTCTTGTCCTGCTAGCGGACGCAGCTCAACCTCGATCTGATCGGCCACGGACGGAAACCCGCCTGTCAAGAGAAGCAGAGCCGCCGTCGCCACCCATTGCAAGGGGCAAATTCGTCTGGGGATCCTCATCGCGCCAACCCTCCAGAGGCACCCGGCGAGCCATTGCCCGAACCGCTTGCCGACGCCCTGTTCACCCCCGAGAGGATTCTTGAAACTGCCTCGAAATGGACAATTTCTTCGCTCGTGCTTTGGGGAGTAAGCGGTCCCGACCCGAAAATCGGAGCCGTGCTGAGGCCCTCGTCGATGGAAAGCGAGAGAAGGATCGATTCGTTCGTAGTCGACGGGTCGGAAACTACGCTGCCCAGGAAGAGCGGCGGGTCACTCGCTGTGCACAACCGAGGTCCGGTTCCAGAATCAACACCGACCAGTTGGACATACAGGGTATTGGGGCGCAGGGTGCCGGCCCCGGCATGTGATCCGTTCGCGTCGGTGAGAAAAGTGCCGGACAAAGACGGTTTCACGGTCGTCCCCAACTCGGAATTGGTGGTACAACCGGATCCATTACCGCCAGGAGGAAGAGCAACTGGCCTGCCACAGTCGCCCCCGAAGGAAACCGTGCTGAACCAACCCGCGGGATCGACCGATCGGGGCGGAACTAGCGCAACATCCAATCTCTCCACATCGTATGCCCCGCAGTCAATTTCGAGTTCCCATCCCGGATTCAGCGCGGTGCCCACTGCATCCAGGCGAACCCGAACCGGCTGGCACGCGTCCCCCAACCCATCCAGATCGGCGTCCAGTTGCAAAGGATTCGAAACATCGGGGCAGCTGTCGCAAATATCCCCAACGCCATCCCCATCGCCGTCCGTCTGGTCCTGGTTCGGGAGAAAAGCGCAATTGTCGGCCAGGTCGGGGATTTTATCATCGTCCAAATCAATAGGACGCCCCTCATAAATGCCCGTGATCTGGCCCGACGGATCCTGGGCGGCATCCAGGAAAACCTCGGGCAGGCCATCGCGGTCAAGGTCCACCATGGCAAGGGCTTGGCCAACTTGGCTATGGGGACCGAAAATCGGGGGGAAGCCCGCGGTCGTGTCATCCACCGCAAAAAGAAACTTCAGTACGTCGAGATCGTCGGGGGTGAGTAAGGCCATCGCGCCCGCCTGGACAAAGCCGTTTGGGCTCGTCGCTTTTGGAGCCCCAACCATCAGAGCCCTCACGTGCACACCGCCTGGATCGGGAACTGCGGCCATGCTCGCCCCCAGGCTCGGCGAAAAACCCCAGTTCGGAAGCCCCAAGGAATTTTTGTCGAAGCGCACATGGCTGGTCACCACCCCGTTTGGCTCCACGCCCAGCAATAGAAATCCACCGGCACTCCCCGAATAGCCCGGGGTCCCCACCGCCAGATCGAGAACATTATTTCCGTCCAAATCCCCCAAAGCAGCAAGCGATGCGCCGAACTTCTCTGCCGACCCCAGGGTGGGCATACCCCCCACACCGCTCTGCAGGAGAAATTGAGAGAGCGCGGTGCCATTCGCATTCAGCAGTAAAACCCTGACCACTCCGCACGCCGTCGGGCACGATGCCGACGAATCGGGTGCGCCCAGCGCCAAATCGGATGTCCCGTTGCCGTCGAGATCACCGAGATTCGCCAGGGCTCGAATCGATTCGCCGGGGAAGTCGAAATGGCTTGACGAAACGTAGGCAGCGCCACCCCCCAGCGCTGCGGGCTCCAGATAAAGCAGCCAAACCTGCTCATCACCCGGCGCCGCCACGGCCAGGACGGTTCTCGCAGGCCCGGAAGGACCATCGAGATCACCCAAACTGACAACCGCCTCTCCGAAACCCGCTGAGGCCGACGGTCCTCCGTTCGCGTCCCCGACGCTGTCTGCCGTTAGCCGCAATAACTGACGAACGCTCCCGTCCCTTCGCATCATGACGATCATCACGGCTCCCTGGCCGCTGCCTTTACTCGCGGTGGGGAGCCCCACCGCCAGATCGTCGACCCCATCCCCATTGACGTCGCCGATCGAGGTCAACGACCGGTCCCCCGCCTCACCCGCCGTATGGCCGAGGGCTTTCAGGTCGAGCAAAATCTCCTGGTCAATTAATTGGGCGCCGCCGGGGGGCACCACCCCGAGAGCCAACACCAGGATCCCAGCCGCCCTGCGGGCGCGCCGAAGACCGACCAGCCCCAGAAGTCCCGCGAACAGCAGCCATTCACCCGCGGGCTCAGGAACCGCGATCGTCCAGGGGTGTATGGCCAAACCCGCCGGCACAAAATCCGCGTCCACCGCCTCGCTAGTCGACATGACCATGAGCTCGGCCGGCGAAGTCGTGCTCGAAACAGCGAGGGTAATTACTCCGACGGGTATCCGTTCCCCCACCCCCCCCGACCCGGTGCCGGTGGCAGTCGTCGTGTCGACCCAGTTGGCGCTGAGCGACTGCGCAGCGAACTGGGAACCCGATTGACCCGACAACAGCTCGTTCATCACGAAATCGGTGATCTCGACTCCCGACTCCGCGGTCAGATCAATTTGCCAGGCGCACAGTTCATCCCCGTCCCCGCCGGCCAGCCCCGGGGCGCAACCGCTGACCGGAGTCCCACTCGCCGTGCCGTCGGTGCGCAGACAGAGCTGCCACTCCCCCCCGGCCGCCGCCGGCGGCGTGCCGAGCGCGGCCACCAGTGACTGCTCCTCGGGAAAATCAGGTGTGCAGGAGCAATTCGTATCCACCACAGGGCACAAGTACACCCGGGGGGCCGCATGGACCTGAGGGCCTACTAATACTGCCACTGCGGCAAAAATCAGGATCGCGATGGCGCAATTCTTTTTTGATCGACCCAACATCCACAACCACCCGAATTATTTTGATTTTCCTCAGAAAACCAAAATCTGTCCCTCTCCATGCCCGCGATTCATTCCGAGATTATCGCTGAACCTTCATTCTATACTCATGGCTGACGAGTCATCAATAATAAACATGTCGGCCCCAGGAGCCCGTGTTGCCCTAGCTCTCCCCCAGTGAGTCGCCCCGAGAACACAAAAAGGATCAAAATATTTAAGGATTGTCCCCACAGGGACAAAATAGTCCTGAGGGCGACGAGGGCGGAAGCGGAGAGCCATTGGAGACCGCCCGGGCAACGCGGGAGGGCTAGAGCCAGCTCCCAATCAGCAGAAAAGGGGCCCAATAGGCCGGGTGCCGGTAGCGGAAGTCCGCCATCACGCCGAGTTGGGCGGCCCGCAGCGCCTGAGCCCGGGAGTCACCCGCCATCAGACGGGTGTAGAAAGCTTCGATCAGCGCCGTCGCCGCGGGG
>CAWVXN010000377.1:0-3765 GCA_963933695.1 uncultured Myxococcales bacterium
GACTTCGCAGAGTTCTTTCAGGATTTTCAAAAAGGTCCACACGGGCTAACGTCTGGAACAATGAGGCACCGGAAAGAAAATGGGTGGATGCCGTCTCGTCGCCGAGGTGCGAGGCACACTTTACTAATGTTCGTGCTGGCCTACTTGTTGCTCCCGTTGGGGTGCGAAAAATCCGACCCGGTGGCCGAAGTCAGGCAGCTTCAGGCTGCAGGGGGCTACAAAGCTTCCATCGACCCGCTTCGGGAATTGATTGAAAATCGTCCGGATGATCCGGAGATCTTCTATCTATATGGGCTGGCACTTAGAAACGTGAGCTTGCCCACCCAGGCGGTCTGGCCCCTTATCAAGGCCATGGAGAGCCCGGATTGGTACCCAGAAGCCGCAATGCTCTTGGCCAATATTGCGACTACGACGTCCGATTGGGGGATGGCGCTTGGTGTGCTCGACCCCTTTCTCGAGCAGGAGCCGGAGAATTCGACGGCGCTCCTTCTCCGGGCATACGTCCGCGCACAGAGCCGCCAGAATTATGAAGGTGCCCTTTCCGACGCGGAGACCGTATTGGAACAGGAGCCCGACAACAGTGAGGCACTGGTGATTCGCGGGGTGGCTTTGCTGGGTCTGGACCGAATTGAAGAGGCGGGAGAGGCGATTGAGGCGGCGGGGGACCATTTTGAAACGGCGGGTCTCGGCTTGGCGAACTCTCCGCACTTCTGCTCGGTGCGGGCCACATTTGCCAAGGAGAAGGGGGAGGTTGAGTCGGCGGAGGAGATTTTCGAGAAGTGCCTTGAGGCCTACCCAACCAGTTTTTTGGTTACCGATGAGGCGGTCAAGTTTTTTGATTCGATTGGCCGTGGGGATCGCTCCTTCGACATTATCCGCGCCGCCTTTGATGAGTTCCCCGACGTCCGGTCCTACCGAAGCTCGCTGGTCTATCGGCTGAGCTCTCGGGGCGAGTACGATGAGGCCGAGAAAATCCTGCTGGACGCAACCCTCGCGCCTCAACCCGAGGAGGCGGCTAGTGCATTCGCCGACCTCGCTGGCTACTACTTTCAGCACGAAGAGTTCGACAAATCGATCTCCGCGTTCGAGCAGGCACTGGCTCTTTTGTCCGATCCCCGCCCGGATTTTCTCTTTGCTTACGGGGATGCGCTGGTGGTAGCCGGCCGATACGAAAAAGCGCTCGCGGTGGCAGACGATATGACGGTTATTCCGCATCAGGAATTGATCCGCGGCCGGGCCCGATTGGGTCAAGGCAACCCGCAGGAGGCGCTTGAGCACTTCGGAAAGGGGCTCGAATTGTGGCCCGAGAACACCATCGGCCGCTATCTGACTGCGATTGCAGCCGAGCAGATCGGAGATTTTGATCGAGCTATCGAGGAATTTCGCTACGCGATTCGTGCCGGTTCGTCCGAGACCGACGCCCGTCTGCGGCTGGCACGACTGTACGCGGCTTCCGGGAATCCCGATGCAGGCTTGGAGGTCATTCGCCATGAGGCGCAGAGTGATCCTCACCGGAGCCTGACCGAGACATTTTTTGAGATCGAGTTGCTCGGACGCGTTGGCCGACCCGACAAGCTGTCACCCCACATTATGGAGGCGCTTGAAGCGCCTCGGGACTGGGCTCGTGCCGTTGCTGCCATGGCGGCGGGAGTACGCGAGGCCAAGGGCCCGGAGGCTGCAGCAGCAGTCGTACTGCGTTCAGAGAAGACCGATCTGACCCACCCCCTCCACGCCGCCGCTCTGTCCAGTTTGGTAGCGGATCTCGTCGCCTTGGGGCGCAGCAAGGAGGCCCTCACTCGGACTGACGCCGCCCTGGGTTTGCACCCCAACGCCGCTGCGCTGCACGCCGTGAAGGGGCAGGCCCTTTCACTCGGTGGTGGGGATGAGAAAGCGGTTCGCGCGGCCTGGTTGCGCGCAACCGAGCTTGACCCTGCAAACGCCCTGGCGCTGCGGGGCCTAGCCGCGCTCGAAGCGGCGGGTGGCGAGCCCGAAGCGGCGCTTGCTCTCTACCGCCGGGCGGCGAACGCTGAGGTCGAGGACAGTGAGGCCCTGCGCGAGGCAGCGGCGCTGCTGATCGCCCAGGGACGCCACGCGGAAGCCAGGCAAGAGCTTGAACGTCTGCTCGAACGGGAACCCTACGATGGCGTGGCCGCGTTGCAGCTGGCGGAGCTCTTCCTCGAGGAAAATCCGGGCGCCACCCAGACCCGCACCATCGTGCTGCTCAAGAAGGCCAAGCGGTTTCGGGGGGGCGCCGAGGCGAGCCGGCTACTCAAGCAATCGCTGGAACTGCGCGACGCCGAGCCGCCCTCATCCTGAGCCCCTGTTCTGAGCCCTTGTCCTGGCTTGGTCCTGAAGCTCCTCGTCCTGAGCCCCTCGTCCTGAGAGTCGTCGACAACCCTCGGTGCGGTGGCTTGGCGACTATCGGAGGATCCCGCGCCGGATGCCTTCGGGAATAGTCCGAATCTTCGCAATCCATTCGGGAGACAGGCTCGATTGATCGAGCCATGCATTGCCGGCGACCTCGTCCCGAACCAACCATTCGCGCGCAGCCACTGCAACGGTCGCATTCCGCAGATCGGTATCGTGGATCTGACCGGCCAACCGAAGGGCTTCACGCGGGTCTGTTTTGACCAGTCCCTTGGCGTAGATCGAAAGGGCGCCGTCCAGCCAGGGTTCGGGCTCGCGTCCTTGAATCCAGTTGGCGGACGCGGCCTTGTCGAGCCTTCGCCAAGTTCTGAAGGTCTCGATGACGCCATCGATTCGGTTTGGGCTCTCGGGCAGGCTGGAGAGCCATAGCAGCGCCGCTTCGGGATCGTGTTCGAGCCAGCGCATTCCGACACGGCGGAGAATTCCCTTCGCGTAGGGGCCATCGAGATGGCGCTCGGCGAAGGCTGCAGCCTGAGCGGGGTCAACGGCGGCTGCCGCTGCCGCCACCCGGCGGAAAGCGTTGAGCTTCAACACCGGGTCGTCGTCGGGGAGGGATTCTGCCCAGGCGAGGGCTGCCTCGGGTCCATCGCGCAGAACTTTGCGACGGGTGACGACATAAAGGCCCCACTGACGGTCTTCGCCGCGACCCAGTCGTTCCACGTACTCGAGGGCCCCGTCGTGAACTGATTCGTCCCAGCCACGCAGGATGTTGTCCGCCCAGCGACGCCCCTCGGACGGGCTCGGGGCGCCGAGCACAGCTGTAAGCGCCGAGACGGGATCGGTCCCCCCCCATTCTCGCATTACACCTTGCAGGACCGGAACCGACCTGCGGGTCGTCCAGTGGTAACTGGTCCACGCCATTGCGGAATTCGGGTCGAAGCCCGCCCACCACGCGCCGAACAGCACGAGCTCGGTGTCGCCGAGATCGAGGAACACGCTGTCGTATGCGGCCTTGACCTCCTCCAGCGATTCCGGTCCCAGCCGGTCGAACAGGGTTGCCAACTCTGCAATGCGCTCGAAGATGTCTTTTTTGAGCAGAACATCACGGACCTCGCCCGCGAGGCCGGGGAGGAAGAAATCATCGGGTAGCGTGGTGAGGCTCCGGGTGGGGGGCACTCGCAGCTTCTCGGTTTTGTCCCGAGAGGAGCCAACCCAATAGCCCGTCCCCAGGCTGGTGATGCTGGCGATCAGAATCAGCACGAATGTCGAAAATTTTGTCATGAGACGCATCCTAGCGGGCCCGGCAGCCTTTGGTAGGTCACAGGTAGGGGGCTGAATCCGATGTCTTCGGCGCTGTCGCGGAACTGACACAGGGTGCCAAAAAGACGTTTCGGATGG
>CAWVXN010000378.1:0-3760 GCA_963933695.1 uncultured Myxococcales bacterium
TGGGATTCGAACCCACGGTAGGTTTCCCTACACACGCTTTCCAAGCGTGCGCCTTCAGCCACTCGGCCATCTCTCCGGAAATTTTGGATTGGCTCCTCGCTCTTTTCATCCCGTGCTAGGCCCAATCGGCCCCTTAGTCGACAAATATCCTGTGCGAGGTCGCTGGCGGAGAGGGAGGGATTCGAACCCTCGAACGGTTGCCCGTTACACCCTTAGCAGGGGCGCGCCTTCAGCCACTCGGCCACCTCTCCGCGGGGGACGGAACATACGATTTAACGGGCGGATTCCCCACCCCGTAGCGCATTGCCCCATGGGGAATCCGTCAGTGGGGGCGTCTTCTTCTTCCTTCTCTCTTCTCATTGGGTCCACCGAGCCGATTCATCGGCATCGGCCAGCACCCTACGTCCGGGGCCCATCCCGGACCCGAATCCGGACATGAAGTGGCGGAGAGGGTGGGATTCGAACCCACGAGAGCTTTCACTCTGGCGGTTTTCAAGACCGCTGCCGTCAACCGCTTGGCTACCTCTCCGTGCTGAAACCTGGAAACGGCCGGCAGGACCCCATGGGTTCTCCGCTCGGCATTTCGCGGCAAAGAGTACCCGAGATTGCCCGGACGAGCAGCGCCGAAACTGACCGAGCGCGGGGCATTGCCCGTCGCGCCCTTAGGCAGCCCATGGGTGGCTTGCCTATTCTCCATCTCTCCATCTCTCCATCTCTCCATCGGACCAACCCCCTCCTCGAATGCATACGGATTTCTCCCATGCACAAACTTTTCTCATGGATGGCAGCGCCCTGGCAGCAACCAAGGCGTCCGGCCCAGCGCCGAGGGGGTCTGCCCGGCGGCTGGGCGCCGCTGATCGCCTGCGGACTCGCCTTGGCCGGGCTTGCCTGGCTTGCCGGGGGGTGCGACCGCCCGCCGGTCCCTTCGGCGAGCACCGAGGGCATGGTTTGGATCGAGGGCGGCGAATTCAGCATGGGGAGCGACGCCCGGCTGGCCCAGGCCGACGAGCGCCCGGCCCACCCGGTGCGCGTCGACGGTTTCTGGATGGACTCCACCGAGGTCACCAACGCACAATTTAGAAAATTCGCCGAGGCCACGGGATTCGTCACCGATGCCGAGCGCCCGCCGGACCTCGCCGCGCTCATGGCCCAGGTTCCCCCCGGCACCCCACCGCCACCCGTCGAACTTCTGGTGCCCGGTTCGCTGATTTTCACTCCGCCCCAGGCCCCGGGCCAGCCCTGGTGGGAATGGCGAGCCGCTGCCAACTGGCGCCGGCCCGAGGGGCCCACGAGCGATCTCAGCGGTCGGGGCGATCACCCAGTCGTACACGTCTCCTGGCAAGACGCGACCGCGTATGCGGATTGGGCGGGCAAACGCTTACCCACCGAAGCCGAGTGGGAGTTCGCCGCCCGGGGCGGCCTGGATGCGGCCCCCTTCGTCTGGGGAGACCAAAACGACGACCTGAGCACACGAATGAACACCTGGCAGGGCCAGTTTCCCAACGTCCGCGAAAAAGGCGACGGCTACGCGGACACGAGTCCGGTGGGCAGCTTTCCGCCCAACGGGTATGGGCTCTACGACGTGGCGGGCAATGTTTGGGAATGGGTCGCCGATTGGTATCGGCCCGACACCTACCCCCGACGCGCCGGGGATGGCGTCGTCGTCAATCCCACTGGACCCAAAAGCAGCTTCGACCCCGATGAACCCTATTCCCCCAAGAGGGTCTGTCGCGGCGGCTCCTACCTGTGCTCGGACAACTACTGCACCGGCTACCGACCCAGTGCACGCATGAAGAGCAGCCCCGACACCAGCCTTGCCCATACGGGATTCCGCTGTGTGAAGGACCAGGGGTAGAGAGCAGGGGTAGAGACCAAGGGGAGAGTCCTCCACCTTGACCTCGCCGCCGTGGGCCACAACCGCATCCCGGGTCAGGGCCAACCCGGGTCTTGAAAAACCGAACAAATAGAGCCGACGACGATCCCATCAAGGTGGACGAAAATGTTGATGCGGTCACGCTGAGGCCGAGGCATTGAGACGAGCCCGGGTCTACTACGCCCTTCTGCTCGTAAAGAGGGACACCTCCCCATCTCCCTAGGCCCCGCGCCCGGGCTCAGACCCTCCGGGCTTCCTTGAAATTCCAGAACGCACGCAGTGACGTGATTTGGTGATTCTCGTCGAATCTCATCACGTCGATGACATCCAACTCGGTTTCTTGGCCCTGAATTTCAAGGGTCAGGGTGAACGCCATGGCCGCCTCGTCCGCCCCCGTGGTGACGATTGGGCCCCGGGGGCTGGGACGCGGGCGGCTCGAGCCAAAACCCACACGAAAGAAATCGCGCACGTTTTCCAGGCCTACCACATGGGTTCCCGGCGGCCCGCCCACCGGGTCCTCTACCGAAACCGAATCGGCCAGCAGATCGACGACGGCGTCGACGTCCTGAGAGGCCACCGCCTCGAGGTAGCGCTGCATCTGGTCTCGCATTTTATCGGCTTCGGGCATCGGGCTTCCTTCCTTGGCGGCCGCCCCATCCTCGCACAGCCTTCGGGCCCAAGCCCCCGACCCCCTCGTACGAAGGTCTCCATGGCGGAGCCTTACCGCCCCGGCGCCAGTTCCCCTAGAATCGCACCCCCAACATAATCCGGACCGTTGCCAGCGAGCCGCGCGCGTGACTTCCTGGAGGCCCCCGCCGGACCCGGCGAAAAAAAGAATCGAGGGAAATTTTCATGTACGAAGAACTGAAGACCGTATGGAGCGAGTTCACCGGCCCGGGCGGCCCTTTCGAGGTGGAAACCGTCGAAGTGGGCGGCCTTTCCCTCAGGGCCTACAAGGCCGCGCCCCCCTCGCTGCGAGAAATCTGGCTCGGTTCGGCCGCGCACGGGGACAAGGATTACTTGGTCTACGATCAGGAACGCTGGACCTTTACACGGGCCCATGACGAGGTGGGCGCCGTGGCGGCCTGGCTCACCGAAAACGGTGTGGGCTCCGGCGACCACGTGGCCATCGCCATGCGGAACTACCCGGAATGGATGCTCGCTTACTGGGCCACGGTGTCCATCGGAGCCACGGTGGTGGGCATGAACGCCTGGTGGCTGACCGACGAGATGGCCTACGCGGTGGAAGACTCAAAGCCCAAGGTCATGATCGTCGACGCCGAACGGATGAAGCAGTTTCTGCCCGTGCGCGACAAGGCTCCGGACTGCCTGCTGGTCGCCGTCCGCATGTCCGGGGATTTGCCCGAAGGCGCCGTGCCCTGGTCGCAGTTGCGCGAGCACCCGGGCAGCCTGCCCGAGGCCACCGTCGATTCGGACAGCGACGCCTGCATTTTCTATACGTCGGGCACCACGGGCCGCCCCAAGGGCGCCCAGCTCACCCATCGCGGTTGTGTGAACAACATTTTCAGCCTGGCTTTTTCCAACATGGCCTTCGCGGCGGCCGCGGGCCGGGCCAATCCCGCGCCCCCCGCCGATGCCGGGGCGCCGGCCCCGGCTGCCGTTGAATTGAGCCTGCTCGTCGTCACCCCTCTCTTCCATGTGACCGCGAACAACTGCGTGGCGCACTCGGCCACCCTGGCCGGGGGTAAGCTCGTGCACATGTACAAGTGGGAAGCCGGCGAAGCACTCGCTCTCATCGAAGCCGAACGCATTTCCAACCTGAGCGGTGTCCCCGTGATGGCCCGGGAACTCATCGCCCACCCGGATTTTGGCAAGTACGACACCTCCAGCCTGAAATCCCTTGGCGGCGGGGGGGCCCAGCTTCAG
>CAWVXN010000379.1:0-3755 GCA_963933695.1 uncultured Myxococcales bacterium
GAGGGCGCTAAGAGCACCTTTCAAACCGAGCGGTCGGGCGTGGCCGCCATGGCCCTCGGCATGGTCGATCGGTGCCTCGAACTTTCTCTGAAGTATGCACGTGAGCGCGTTCAGTTCGAACGGCCCATTGGCGACTATCAGCTGATCCAGGACAAACTCGCTCGGATGGAAGTCGCTCGGATGAACCTCCAGAACCTAGTCTTTCGGACGATCGAATTATCGGCACACGGCAAGACCATGACATTTGCCGAGGCCTCCGCGATGAAGTTGTATGCGGCGCGGGCAGCCGTCGAAGTGGCGATGGAGGCCGTGCAGGTCTACGGCGGTAACGGCTACATGTCGGAGTATGTGGTTGAGCAATTCGCTCGGGACTCGAAGGTTCTCCAAATCTATGCTGGGACAGACGAAATTCAGATCCGAGCGATCGCGAAAGACCTCCTCAGAGGCTAGCTGGGTGTCCCCGCGCAAAGCCGTAGCACTTGGCTTGGAAAGAGCGGGGCTTGGCTTGGCTCGGAAACAGCGCTTTTGGATACAGCGCTTTTTGGAAAGAGCGCGAGTCGGAAAGTAGGGCCGGGTTGCTTTTCGATAGTGCCGATGGCCTTGCTCTTGATGCTCTTGTTGCTCTTGTTGCTCTTGTTGCTCTTGTTGTAGTCGATTTCATGCGTCTTTGTGGAAGAGATTCTTGAACCAGTGGTGGGAGTCGGATTTTCCGGCCTCTTTGCCCTTGTGGTGGTAAAGCTCGGGCTTGCCGTCGGCTCCCGGCTTATCTCCGGTGGCGGCCGGAGGGGAGGCGGGCTCTTGATTGGCGGCTCCGAGCCAGATCGAGGGCGACCACTTTTTCCACGCCTCCTTTTCATTTTTCTTGAGATCGAAAACCGAACCGACCTTTGCCTGGGGTCCCGGCTTGTCGGGAGTCGCGAAGGAAAGCCCACCGGCCAAGAGTCCCTCTAGAGACTCGACATGGAGATGCAGGCCGGTGAGGCCGAGATCGGCAGAGATGCCGCTTGCGTTCCAAAAGATCGAGTTGGTGCGCACGAGGCGGCTGTAGGGCTCGTAGACCTGGATCAGAATTCCGACGGTCCGGGCATTGTCGTGCAGACGGTGGGACACGACCTCTCCCACTTGCTCTCCGCGGTAGAGCAGTGAATCGCCTGCAGCGATTGAGCCGAGTCCCGCACTCTCGATCACGAAGCGCTTTCCGTGTGTACTGGGGCTATCCGCGTCCAATCTGTCCCGGTGCGGGTTCAGGGTGAAACGTGCTCCGGCTTGGATCGGCTTTCCCGGCTTTCCCCTCGTGGCAAATGCCACTCCGCCAGCGACCATCGACCGAAGGGATTCCATGTCGATCTCGACACCCTTTGCAAGACTCCCCGTGACATCGAGCCCACTGGCGTTCCAGAACGTGGTGTTCTCGTAGACGTGCTTCGCGTAGGGACTGTCGATGACGGCATGGATCACCACGCTGTGACCGTCTTCGGCCAGGGCATAGTGTTGGATGGTGCCTACTACGACTTCTCGGTAGTAGATGGGAGCGTCCTTGCTCAGTCCGCCGAGTCGGTCAGCGACGAGTTTGATGGCGAGCCCGGGTCCGCCCACGTTCTGAAGCGGGGGATCTTCTAGGCCTATGAAATGGTTCTGGAATACCCCGCCTTCGGGGCCGAGGTCCGTGCCAATGTAGTTACCGGAGACCAGGGTGGACAGGCCTGAGATCCCGGCCACGCCCATTCGCGGACGGACCACCCAGAACTTCGCATCCTTATTCAGGCGCGGGCGGCTGGAGGCGCGCATTTGAATCGTGACCAAAACCGATTTGATGTCGTCGGAAAGGGCAATGTCTTCGACCGTACCGACGGGGACGCTGCGATAGCTGACAATGGTTTTGCCCGCTTCGAGCCCGTCGGCGCTCTGGAGGGAGAGAGTGATGGTTGGCCCGCGATCCGACAGGGTCCGCCAAGCCAACCCGCCCGCGAGCAGCGCCGCCAGGACAGGTATGACCCACACGCTCGAAATCCGGCGCGGGTGGCTTGGGCGGACTTCGGCCTGGGGCAACTCTGTGCCACCGGCATTGGGATTGTTATTGGGCTTGTGATTGGGCCTGTGATTGGGCTTGTGATTGGGGTCGTCATTATTCATCTGTTTCCTCCAGAGCATCCCAGACGAGACGCGGGTCGAAACCACTTGCGGCGAACATGGTGAGTACGACGACGGCACCGAAGCAGGTCGCTCCGACGCCGGGGTCGATCGTTGCGAGCGCGCCGAGTTGAACCAGTGCGACCAGAATGGACGTCATGAACATATCGATCATGGACCAGCGGCCGATGTACTCGATCACGCGATAGAGATGTGTTCGGTCCCGGGGGCTCCAACGCCAGCGCCAGTGTACCGAGATCATCAGAAAGGTCAGGCCGACGAGCTTCAGCATTGGAACGACAATGCTGGCAATGAAAACCAGGATTCCGATCTCCCACATTCCCGAGGTGATTAGTTCCTCCACTCCACCCAGGATCGTGTTGGGTTCCTTGTCTCCGAGGAACTCGACGATCAGAACCGGATAGTAGTTGGCCGGGATGTAGAGGAGTGAGGCGGCGATCACGAGTGCACAGGTGCGTTGGAGCGAGTGGGGCTTGCGCCCGTGCAGGCGGCCCTGGCACCGAGGGCAACGCGCGTCTTGGGCCTCTTCGGCGGTTTTGTGGGGTAGTCGGCTGAGCAGCCCGCAGGACG
The DNA here is from genome assembly GCA_963933695.1 of uncultured Myxococcales bacterium. GTDB lineage: Bacteria > Myxococcota_A > UBA9160 > UBA9160 > UBA4427 > JAZXM01. Next base: position 2,722 of record CAWVXN010000379.1, read on the forward strand.
AACACGCGAGGGCAATCTCGCCGGGCGCGGAGCCTCCTTCCGAGGGAGACCGAGGTAATCGGATCGTCGACCAGACCTGGCGGGGGTCGAGGGTTTGGTGGGAGGCTGTGGAGACCACAATCAGGCCAACGAAGGCGTAGAAGGCGAGGTCGAGTTCGATCGACGCCAATTGGCCGAGTTTCACGATGGCCACAATGGCGCCGAGCAGGTAGACCTCGAGCATGGACCACGGGCGCAGGGCACCGAGCCAGCGAAAGAGTGGCCCCAGATAAGCAGGACTGCGGCCTAGCTTCACGGGCACCAAGACGAAAAGCATTCCTGTCAGGTGGAGGGCAGGCGCAAAGATGCTTGTGAAGCCGATCAGTAGGGACAGCGGCGTGTATCCGAGCTGCCAGAGACCCAACACGCCGGTCAGCATCCGGTTGGTCTCGGATCGTCCCTTGAAGTCGAAGACCATGAAGAGGAACCCATTGGCGATGACGAGCAGGATGAGCGCTGAAATAGTGAGGGCCAGGGTGCGATCGATGCTGTCCGTGGAGCCATGGTAAAGGCGCTGACCGCATTGTCCGCAATAGGCCGACTCGCCGGGCCCGACAGCCGGGGCCATCTGAATTAGGCCGCATCCCTCGCACTCGATCTGGACCGCTGCGGTTGTCATGGCGTGGCCAGTCTACAACGAAAAGAAAGTAATCGGGTCGAGGGCCAGGGAATCTTGAGGCTGGGCTTCCGGCGCCGTCATCCCAGGCTCCGAGTTTGGTCTGGGGCGCGATGCGCCTCACCGGTGAGTGGTCGGCCCAATATTTGTCTGGCCAAGGACGTAATATTGATCTTGAAACTCTCCATTTCGGGATAGTGCGCTCGAGAGTCTCTTTTTTAGCCTGATTCGTTTGATTTCGGGCTTGTTTCGGATTAAAAAACGCCCAGGGTCTTTGCCACCCGCGTCTCCTGCCGTCGTGCGCATGGGTCGGGACAGCGAAGGGATGTTTTAGCCCCCCGTGCCAGTCCGGCTCGGGTCATTGAGTCTATTGGAGATC
>CAWVXN010000380.1:0-3748 GCA_963933695.1 uncultured Myxococcales bacterium
AGTCGATTCGAGTTTTGTATTCATTAAGCGCGGTGGTCGGTTCGGACGGAAGATCTGGGCTCGCGTTGCGGTTCCACAGGAAAATGATTGCGGGCAGGATCCAGAGATCTCCGGCGAGTGCCCCAAGAATCGTGACGCCGGAAAGAAACCCGAAGCTGGCAATACTCTGCCATGACGAGAGCGTCAGGATGAAGAAGCCAGCTGCGAGTGCAATCGATGTCGTGAGAATCGCCTGCCCCACATGCAGTACCGCCCCTTCGACCGCGGGTGCAGGTGAAATACCGGCGACACGTCGACGGTAGAATTCACCAAGAAGATGGACCGTATCATCGACTGCAATTCCGATTAGGATGGCGGCGACCATCGCCGTACCCAGGTCGAGATTTATTCCTGAGTAGCCCATGACGCCGAAGGTCATGATGACCGGCAGCACCGTTGGGAACATTCCCGCCGCCGCCCAGCCGATTGCCTCTCTTTTTCTCCCCCCCAGGCTAAATAGATAGAAAGCGAGAATTATGAATACGATGAAAAACGCGACGGCGAAGCTCGAGATTTGAGTGCGCTGCATTGCGCGGCCCAAATCGTAGTAGACCGAAAATGATCCGGTGATCTGCGAGCCCCAATTTGGCCCGAGGTCATTTTCGATCGCAGCATAAACCTGGGCAAGGATCTCAGTTCTCGCATTCTGGGGCAGCTTGTCTGCCTCGACTGAAACTCGCAGTCGTCGAAAATCCAGGCTGAGCCAATTGTCGAGCGCCGCGGGATCTTTCATGGAGAGGAGTGTGAGTAGTTCGGCGTTTTGGCCACTCGTTTCGCCAAGGCGATCGAATTGGGGGTCGTCTTCGTGAAGCAAACGATTTGTCCACGCCAGACTGTCGAGGACGCTGCGCACTGGGCCAAGACCATCGATCGCGTCGAGCGAACCCACAAACTTTGTTAACGAGGCCAATACCTCTTGATGAAACAGTTCGGAGCCCGGTGGAAGTGACAGCTCCAACTCGACTGTATCGGGCTTTTGGAGGTGTTCCTCCATGAATCTAAAGCCTTTGACAACGTCACTATCCTCCCCATAAAGCTTGTACTCATCGATGTCGACGCGGAGTTGGAGGGCCCCAAAGCCGAGTACGAGAAATATCAGCGCCGATCCGATGACGATAGATTTCGAGTTCCGCCGGGTTCCCTCGACCATGATGAGTAGAATCCAATTCCACATCTTGGACGCCCGCGACGATCGAATTTTTTCGGGCGGTAGCAAGGTCATTACCATGGGGAGAACCGAGAAGGTCAGAACCAGGGCTGCCAGGACCCCGAACGAACAAATCAGGCCGAATCGAACGAAGCTTTCCAGGCTGGACGTTGCGAACGATGCAAAACCCGCTGCTGTCGTGAGTGTCGTCACCAGGCACGGCGGACCTGCGTCCTTGGCGGCACTGATGAGGGCTTTTGCGCGTTCATCTCGAGTCCGGGCCGCTGTTGCTTCCCTCGTCTGGGAATAGCGGGAAAGAAGATGAATCGAGTCACATAGGGCCATCACGAGCACGAGAGGCGCAATTGTCTGATTGATGGAGTTCTGCGGCCAGCCGAGCGCCGCCAGCAGGCCGATGGTCCAGACCGTCGAAAGCCCAACTGTGGCAAGAGCCCCGGCTACCGATTGCCAAGATCTGAAGAGTAGAAGAACTACGAGTGACACCAGCAAGATCATGGGCACGGTCAACCGAGCGGAGTCCGCGGCGAGGGCCTCATCGGTGAGCGCAAACTGAGCGGTCTGACCGACGATATAGAAACGAAACCCTTCATCTTCGAACTGTGCAAGTGCGGCCTCGAGAGCACGGAGAACCGCTTTGCTTTCGTCGCTATCCGACGAGGCGAGTTCGAGCACGATCGCGCCCGCCACCCCGTCTTTCGAAACCAATTGCCCGCTCCAAAACGGATCGATCACAGCGCGCGAGCGAAGCATCTCGATGTTGGGAGAGAGTTCCTCCCCAATCATCAAGGTTTCCGAGCGAATGTCCTCACCCTGGGCGAATAGGATCGGGGTCGTCGCGGGGCTCTCCACTCTCTTGATATCACTGCGGCCGCGTAGTTCTTGGACGACAGTGCGCGCCATGGATAGAGATTTAGGATCGAATACATTTTCGCATTGATCCGTTTCGGCACAGCTCCAGACTGCAGCCATGGGGAGGCCGCCCCCAAAACCATCGATAAACGCATCGAGCCGCTTGATCGCTGGATGATCCTTTCCTAGATATGCGCGGTAACCGGTCTCGCCACTCAAGGAGAGAAGCTGTGAAGCAAGGCCTAGCGTGATCAACGCTAGGAGAGCGGATGTCACAGCAGGGTGCAGAAGCGCGTAGCGAGTGAGCTTTTCCACTTTTCTTAGCGCCTGCGTTCCTGGTGTCCGGGCAGCCCCTCGCGCCCAGGAACAAGGTTGTACTTCGCCATCCGGTTCTTGGCTGTGTTTCGTGTGACTCCAATTGCATTCGCGACACCGGTGTAGCTGAGGTACTGGGCCCACAGCATGATTAACTGATCGCGCTCTTTTTTCGCTTCTTCTGCCGCGATCCGCCCCAGAGGCGTCCCGACCCTCGAAAGCGCGGCCCGGACTTTCGCCAGGGTAATTTTCCTACCTTCGGAGGAGGCGATTATCGATTCAACAACGTGCTCACACTCGGCGATATTCTCGTACCAGTTGTGCTTCGCGAGCGCCTCCAGTGCCTCGGGGGCGACCTCAAACCCACGTCGGCCGAGTCGTATTTCTGCGAGTTCGAGGATCGACTTTAGGATTATCGGGAAGTCCTCTATGCGGTGTCGGAGTGGCGGCAAATCGATACGAAAGCGCGACAGGTGCTTGGCAAGCTGAGCATCAAGGGAACCGCCTGATGCAAGTGGTCCGAGGCTATCTGAGGTCGACACCAGGATTCGCTGGCGAGCGCCCGCGCCCTCAGTTTCCAGCTTGAGAAGCCGGCCAAACCAAAAGGCTTGTTCGGCTTGCGCGAATGAATCGAAGTTATTCAGGTAGATTGTACAGCTATCGGGTAATTCGTCTGAATTGTTCTTCCCCTTTGTCAACTCGACGAAGGGGACCGAAGCGGGCCTACCCGATTCATGCATGAACCGCGCCGCAGCCGTGCGGCCAGAACCAACTTCGCCACACAACATTACTGGCGTTTTAAGAGTCGAATGCGCGAGAAGTTGACCGCGCGTCTCTTCGATGACGGTACTCTTTCCGAGTAATTCGAGCGGTACGTGATTTCTTGACTGGCCCAGCAGTTCGCAGACCCGGGCTTTCAACTCCTCGACTCCTGAGTCGTCGTAGGTATAGAAACCCGTCGCGCCTGCATTGCCTGCCTCTGTCGCAACGGGCAGAGTGCCAAATGCCGACACGAGCAAGACCGGAACCTGGGGCTTATGAGATATCGGCGAACGAATTTTCCTCAGAAGATGAAGTCCGTCCGAACGTGGCATCCGCAGATCTGTGATCACGCAGTCAAAGGAAAGCTCTCCGAACCGGTCCCAGCCTTCCTTGCCGTCTACTGCCTGCACGACCTGAAAGCCAAGGTCCTCGAGCTCGTCAGCGATTAGCTCGCGGGATTCTGGCCGGTCATCCACCAAGAGGACCAGCTTGCGATTCCTGTGGCAATCGACACTCTGCATTTCAAGCCTCTGAACTTATGCTTCAGACCTACCGCAGGCGACCGAGGGTGCTTCTCTTGGGATACGAAAGCCGAATGGCCGTCTACATCTTACA
>CAWVXN010000381.1:0-3726 GCA_963933695.1 uncultured Myxococcales bacterium
AGTTCGGCGAAGTGCGGTTTCCCGAGGAATCCATGCAGGCGAGCTTTCGGAAGGTCTTTAATTGGCAGGCGGGCCGATATGTCCATGCAGCCTTCACCTCAAAATACCAGAAATTGGACTCCTCATGCAATAGAAATCGCCCCGGCTGCAATCGGGTGCGAGCATGTCATTGGGCCCGACGGCGCGGCAGAACGAGGGCGTCCTCTAAGTACCCGGAAGGGTCCGATTGTGTTGACGGCTCTAGACTGGGCAGGGCCGGGTAAACTGGGGGATAGGACATTCAAGCTAGCTTCCGGCACAACGTCCGGGTATGGGCGTTATGTCAAGTTGCTATTGGGAGGCCCGTGACGGGACCCATGTGCCGGGGTGGTTTTCCTGGTCGGTGTAAAAGCGCTCTGCCTGCCGGGCACGAACAAGGCGGGCGAAGCCAGTAGGTGTCAAATCGATGTCAAATCGGCTTCGGGCCCAAGCTTCAACTCTTCAAAGCTTCGCTGAACTGCAGAAGATCACGAACCGGAGCCGGTGGGCAGGCGACATAAGCTGGTGGACCTTGACGGAATTGAACTTTCGACACCGTTTTTGCCCTGTGGATGGGATGCGGATCGTTCACGTTCGCGACGGGTCCGAGGGCACCACTCGACACGCTCTCTCCGGTACCGAGCATGTCGCTATAGGTGACCTTGACGGAAACAGATCTGCCTACGTCGTCCTGGGTCAGGAGGTAGCTCGAGCCCGTCGCACCGGAGATCGGAGCCCCGTCACGGAGCCACTCGTACATGAACGAACCTAGTCCGTCGTCAACAGTCAGCGCCGAGGTGTTCCCAGACAGCGGGTGTTCCCGTCTCGGGCTCACCTAGGGGTTTAACATGGCGCCCAGGCTCGGACGTCGTGCCAGAAGGCAGCTTGAATGTCCTATTCCCTAAAAACTCACCGAAACGGGTCTGTGTTCAGGCGCTCGCCATCACGTCGCAGAGAGTCGTTCCCTGGGCGCGACGGAACAATTGATAGAGCATGACGATCGATCGAACCGGAAACGGATCGCGGGTCTCTTCTCGAAACGCCGGCCGGTGGGCCAGGCGTTCATGCCAAGCATGTAGCCGCGGATGATGCGCCAGCGGGTATCCCGCGTTTTGGAGTCTCGCCGTGGTAATGAACCAAGGGATATCGAGAACCGAAAGCCGGTCGCCGATCAACCACTCCGAAGACACGAGGCGATCCTCGAGGATCGCAAACGCGTCGAGGTGTGCTTCGAAAGATGCGCCCGCGGGTTCCGCGGGAATGCCCTCTCGCGCGTACTCACGCCACCATTCGACTTCGAGCGCGCGCTTCGGGTTCGAGGCCCCTTCGTCTTCCCAACGTTGCAGGGTCTTCTCCGACTTCTGCGCGAGTCGGCGGGGCATGACAAAGCCCATCGTGAGCGTGCGCAGATCCATATGGAGGCCGTCCTCTAGTTCGAGGCTCTGCTTCACTGTGTCGCGCTCAGCCTCGTCGACCGGGAAGAAACTCGGCGCGGCAGACGGGATGTTCGAATCGAGATACTCGAGAATATCGTTGCTCTCGACCTGAACTACCCCGTCCTGGACCAGTACCGGCACGACGCCACGAGGGTTGACCCCGAGGAACCACGGGCTGACGTGTTTGTCGGTGGCCAAGTCGATTTCATGCGCCATGAACTCGATCTCTCTTTCGCGAAGCAAGATCCGAACCTTCTGGGAGCAGCTCGAACCCTGAAAGTGGAGGAGATGGATCCCCTTCCAGGATTTGACATCTTCCGTAGTGACCTGCTCGTCAGGAATGATCATTCGGTGGCTACCCCTGCCCTATTCGACGTTGTGTCTGGCGACAACGCGTCGACTCTTCGAGTCGGTTTCGAGTTGCAGATTGCCAAGGATCTTCGCGAACGCCCGGCGGAGTGCACCGCCGGGGTCCTCGACCAGATCTTGGGATCGCCAGGTAGGTAATCACACTGACAACACCTACTTGAAAAAAAGAACCCCCACCGAAATTCCAGCGGGGTTTTTCAGGGCACCCTCTGCACGAAGAGATGCGCCGAACGTACATTCCCGTCACGGGCCCCCCTAGGGATTTGACATCACGCCCAGGCTCGGGCGTTGCGCCGGAAGGCAGCCTTTATGTCCTATGCCCTAGTCGAATCCCCGTGGTCTAGAACCGAGTTCGGGTTGATCTGGAATCGATGCCAGGCCAGACCGCCACACTGACATCGAAGACTTCAGATAATGGGCCCTGCCCGTTTCCCTATGGCTCGGCGCGTCTAAACGTACGACGTCGCTAAGTTACCAATGCGATTTTGAGTGATGATTAGAAAACTCTGTTCGTCGAGCTCCATGGCATGGTGCCGGTCTGCCTAGCCGAGATGCAGAGCCCTCTATACAACCCGGACAACCCCAAACTCAGAGTGAAGGTGACTCGCAGGTGCTAGAATCTCGGTACTCAAAACTACTAATCATCCCTGTAGGATTTTCCTGAATGTACCTGGGTATCGACATTGGCACACAAAGTGTCAAGGCTTTGTTGTACGACGCTGAGCAGCGTCGAGTGGCCGGATTACACCGCGCCCCGCTGGAAATGCTCGGCGACAATGCGGGCAAACGTGAGCAGTTGGCCGAGTGGTGGCTCGAGGCTTTAGGAAAGACACTGCAGCAATTTTCGGCCGGCGAACTAGCACAAGTGCAGGCGATAGCTGTCTCTGGCCAACAACACGGCTTCGTACCATTGGGCGTGAATGGTGAGGTACTAGCACCTGTAAAGCTCTGGTCCGATACCACAACCACCCAGGAGTGCGATGAAATCACAGCCAGCTTTGGCGGCGAAAAGCGTTGTATTCGCGAGTTAGGAAATCCCATCCTGCCTGGCTATACCGCCCCCAAGGTTCGCTGGCTCAAAAAAAACAATCCTGAAGCCTATACCCGTCTGGACACCATTCTCTTGCCTCACGACTATCTGAATTACCATCTCACTGGTGAGCGTGTGATGGAATTCGGTGACGCGTCGGGAACTGGCTTGCTGGACATTCGGGAACGCCGATGGCACGAAGGCATGCTGGCCGCCGTCGACGAAGACAGAGATCTTAGCAGTGCCTTGCCAAACCTAGCGAAGCCGCACAGTACCATTGGACACTTGCGGCCGGACATCGCAGCAAGTTATGGCCTGCCACCGGGAGTGCCTGTTGCCACGGGTGGTGGTGACAACATGATGGCGGCCATCGGCACCGGTAGCGTCGCTCCCGGGCGCATGACGGTGAGCCTCGGTACGTCAGGGACACTCTTCGCGAGTTCGAATACACCGGTTATTGATGAGTCCGGATGTATCGCTTCATTTTGCTCTTCGACGGGCGGATGGTTGCCGTTGTTATGCACCATGAACTGCACCAGTGCGTCTGAGCTTAGCCGTCAGATGCTTCACCTGGGCTTACAAGATGCCGAAGCGCTGATCGCAGAGGCGCCTCCCGGATCCGACGGTGTCATTACATTGCCGTTCTTCAACGGTGAGCGCAGTCCCAATTTGCCGAATGGCAAAGCCTGCATACTGGGATTGACCGCGACGAATTATGAGCAAAAGAATTTACTACGCTCTGCGATGGAGTCCGCGATTTTCGGATTACGAACAGGCCTGGACGCGTTTCGCGCTCAAGATTGCGAGGTCCAGCAGCTGCGCCTGACCGGCGGTGGCGCCGGCAGCGCCAGTTGGCGACAAATGGTGGCGGAC
>CAWVXN010000382.1:0-3721 GCA_963933695.1 uncultured Myxococcales bacterium
CTCAGTCAGCCCATTTAATACCTTTCAACCCATTTCAACCCCTTTCACCCCTTTAACCCCTTCAGCCCCGAGAGAGACGAACCCTTGACCGTACGCGCAGAGATCCGCCAACAGTTGATCGGCCCCGGCGGCCCCTTCGAGCTCTGGGAGGAAGAGGTTCACGGGGAGCGAATGGAAGTTTTCAAGACCCGCCCGGATTCGGTTCGAGACCTGCTCCAGGAATCCGCGCTCCACGGCGACAAGGAATACATCGTCCAGGGCGACTGGCGGATCACGTATGCGGAGCATCTCCAGCGTGTCGCCTCCGTCGCCCGGGGACTCTCGGAGCAGTACGGCATCGAGCGGGGTGATCGCGTCGCTTTGCTCGCCGCCAATGGGCCCGAGTGGGTGATGACCTGGTGGGCCGTGGCCAGCTTGGGCGGCATCCTGGTGGCATTCAACGGTCTTTGGACCGCGGACGAAATCAACTACGCGGCGGGGCACAGCGAACCGAAACTCCTGATCGGCGACCGCAAACGCCTGGCCCGAATCAAGGGCCTCGACCTCGACATCCCGACCCTGGAGATCGAAAGCGAGTTCGCCGCCCTGATGGAAGCCTCAGCGGACGCGACACTGCCCGATCAACCGATTGCCGAAGACGACCCGTGCCTGATCCTCTACACCAGCGGGACCACCGGCCGCCCCAAGGGCGCCGTGGTCAGTCATCGCGCCCTGGTGGGGTTCACCCGGACCCAAGCCCTCCACGGACTCGAGCGTTTCATGCTCGCCGCGCGGGACCAGCCCCCCAGCGAAGCCGCAGAAGCCCCGCTCTCCCCGTGCAGTCTGGTCACCGTTCCCCTTTTCCACCTTTCGGGCCTGTACGCGGCGGTCATCATGATGCTCAGCCAGGGGACCAAGACCGTCTACCGGGACTCGCGCTTCGACCCCGAGGACGTGATGCGCATCATGGAGAAGGAAAATGTCACCATTTGGAGCGCGCTGGGCAGCTCCGGGGCCATGGTGATCAACCATCCCTCTCGCAAACGCTTCGATCTCTCGAGCCTTCGCAATATCGGTTTCGGAGGAGCACCCACCAGCCCCGACCTCCAGCGCAGAATGAAGGAAGCCTTTCCCAACGCCGCGGGCAACTTGGGCCTGGGCTACGGGCTCTCGGAATCCGGTGGAATGGGAACCAGCATCGGGGGCGCGGAACTCGAAGCGCGGCCCACGTCGGTGGGCCTTCCCTCGGTGGGCCATCGTCTGGAGATCCGCGATGCCGATGACAAGCCCGTACCCACCGGCGAGTACGGCGAAATCCATATCCGCAGTCCCTACTTGATGCTCGGCTATTGGCGAAACCCCGAGGCCACGGCCGAGGCCATCAAGCCGGGCCAATGGTTGGCCACCGGGGACATCGGTTGCCTGGATGCCGACGGCTACCTCTTCATCAACTCCCGCGCTCGGGACATGATTTTGCGTTCAGGGGAGAACATCTACCCCGTGGAGATCGAGCACCGCCTGGACGCACACCCATCGGTGGGCGAGTGCGCGGTGGTGGGCGTCGACCACGAGGAACTCGGCCAGGCCGTCAAGGCGGTGGTGGTCCCAGCACCCGGCGCCTCCATCGACAGCGCAGCACTGGCCGCCTGGGCCCGAGAAACCCTGGCCGCCTACAAGGTGCCCAGCGAGTGGGAGATTCGAACCGAACCCCTGCCCCGGAACGCGGCGGGCAAGGTTCTGAAAAACGTACTGACCGGGGAATCAGAAAACCGGCAGATAGAAGAAGACTAGGGCCCCGCCTTAGCGCGGCCCCTAGCTGAAAGGAACGGCATGGAAGCGGAAGAGCCCGGCGCCTGGCCTCTAGCGGGCTGGCGAGTGGTCGACCTCTCGACGGCGATCGCGGGTCCGTACTGCGCCAAGATGCTCGCGGATGCGGGCGCCGACGTGATCAAGGTGGAGAGCCCGGACGGCGGCGACCCCCTGCGCGGTTGGACGGCTTCCGGTACAGATCCGGGCGAAGGAGAGGACGGCGTCCTCTTTCAGTTCCTCAATGCTTCCAAGCGGAGCATCGCCCTGGATCCCACCGTGGCCGAGGACCGAACAACCCTGCTCGCCCTGATTGCCAAGGCCGACATTCTCATCGAAAGCTTCGGCCCGGGCGGACTCGCCGCCCAGGGACTCTCGGTGGAGGAACTCCAGCGCAGCCATCCGACACTCTCGGTGGTTTCCCTCTCACCCTGGGGACTCGAGGGCCCCGGCGCCCATCGCCCCGCTACGGAGTTCACCCTCCAGGCGGCCACGGGCTCCATCGACTACCGGGGCTTGCCCGGGCGCAAACCCGTTGCCGCGGGAGGCCGTATTGGCGAGTGGGCCGCCGGAAGCTTCGCCGCGCCCGCGGCCATCAGCGCGGCGGTCTCGGCGCGCAAAACCGGAAAGGGCCACCACGTGGACCTCTCCATCTTCGAGAGCATGCTGATCTGCATGACCGTCTACCACGATCTCAACAGCCAGTGGTTCGAAGGCCCGCTTTCACGCAGCATCGAGATCCCGTCCATCGAACCCGCCAAGGACGGCTACGTGGGCTATTGCGTCGTCACCGGCCAACAGTGGACGGATTTCTGCGCGATGCTCGGGCGCCAGGACATCGCCGAAGACCCCCGTTATCTCGACGGTCGGGCCCGGATGCAACACATCGAAAAAATGCAAACCATGATCCAGGGCTTTACCCGAGAGCGCAGTGTCGAGGAACTTATCGAGTTGGCCGGCCTGCTGCGGATTCCTGCCGCCGAAATCGGCAACGGCGAAACCCTGCCCGGCATGGCCCAGATGAAGGCGCGCCAGGTCTTCCGCCCCGGGCCCGGGGGATTCATCCAGCCCCGCGCGCCCTATCAACTCAGCCGTACCCCCCTGCGCCCCCCGACCCGGGCGCCACGGCTGGACGAACACGCCCAAGCCATCAAGGCGGAGTGGGCGGATGCGCCGCTCCCGCCCACCAAGGCCGACTCCCAAGCCGACCCCCTGCCCCTTGCGGGCGTTCGCGTGGTGGATCTCACGGCGTTCTGGGCGGGACCCGTGGCCGCCGCCTACCTGGCCGACATGGGAGCGGACGTGGTCAAGGTCGAGTCCATTCAGCGCCCGGACGGAATGCGCTTCGCCGGCGCTGTTCCCAACGAGGAAATCTGGGAATGGTCCCCGGTTTTTCACGGGGCCAATCCGGGCAAGCGCGGCATCACGCTAAAACTCGACAGCGAAGAGGGCATGGCCCTGCTGCGGCGCATGATCGAGGGTGCCGACGTCTTGATCGAGAACTTTTCCGCTCGGGTACTCGAAAATTTTGGCCTGGGCTGGGACGAAGTTCGGGCGATCAACCCAAAAATCATCATGGTCCGGATGCCGGCCTTTGGCCTCGAGGGCCCGTGGCGGGACCGCGCCGGCTTCGCAATGACCGTCGAGCAGGTGAGCGGCCTCGCTTGGCTGACGGGCTACCGGGACCTGCCCCTTGTGGTGCGCGGCGCATGCGATCCCATCGGTGGGATGCACGCGGTCTTTGCGCTGATGATGGCCCTGGAACACCGACGGCGAACCGGCGAAGGACAGCTCGTCGAAGTTCCCCTGGTGGAGGTAGCGATCAATCTTGCCGCCGAGCAGGTCATGGAATTCGACGCGTACGGAAAACTGCTGACCCGAGATGAAAACCGCGGGCCGGTTTCGGCGCCCCAGGGCGTTTACTCCAGTGCCGCCA
>CAWVXN010000383.1:0-3694 GCA_963933695.1 uncultured Myxococcales bacterium
CACGAGGGGAACCATGGTGTCGCCATGTCCTCCCAGGACAAGCGCCGTCACATCCTTGACAGAGACGTCTAGTTCCCAGGCCACGAAAGAACGCAACCGGGTCGAGTCCAGGATTCCGGCCATTCCAACCACGCGGTTTTTGGGAAATCCAGATACTTCCTTGAATGTGTAGACCATGGCATCCAACGGGTTGGAGACCACAATCACGAAAGCATCGGGCGCATTGTCTCGAACACCTTCGGCCACCTGCTTCATGATCGACAGGTTGGTCTTGAGCAGGTCATCCCGGGACATGCCAGGCTTTCGCGCCAGACCCGCCGTGATGATTACGACGTCAGCGCCCGCAATTTCCTGATAGCTATTCGCTCCGGAGATCTTCGAATCCGCTCCGACCAGAGGTGCGCCTTCCGCCATGTCCAAGGCCTTACCCTGGGGCAAGCCCTCGACAACATCGAATATGACGACGTCACCGAGTTCGCGGTAGGCGGCCTGCTCGGCCAGAACTCCACCAATGTTTCCTCCACCTATGAGCGCGATTTTATTCCGCATCTGGGGGTTCCTCTCGTGTGGGGCTGGGGGTTGGGGGTTGGGGATTGGGGATTGGGGATTGGGGATGGATTGGTGCTTGTGGATTGGCGCTTGTGGATTGGCGCTTGTGGATCGGCGCTTATAAATCGAAATCGCGCTTAAAAAATGACGCTTGTGGACGGGGTTTCGCGGTCCGGAGGCCCGGACTCGTTCTATTCGGGCTTGGGGACTCGAACGCGGATAGACAACTCTTCGAGTTGCTCCAAATCAACCGGCGAAGGCGCTTCCATCAGGAGGTCCTGCCCGCGCTGAGTCTTCGGAAAAGCCACCACATCGCGAAGACTATCGGCCTTGGCCAGCACCATCACCATGCGATCGAAGCCGAATGCAAAGCCTCCATGGGGCGGCGCGCCGACCTCAAGGGCCTCAAGCATGAATCCAAAGCTCTTCTCGGCCTCCTCGGAGGTGTATCCCATCAGTCCAAGGATCCGACGCTGAATATCGGCGCGGTGATTACGTAGACTGCCGGAGCCCAATTCCACGCCGTTCATGATCACGTCGTAATGGGTGCCCCGAACTTTCTCCGGCTCGGTCTCCAGCAGGGGAATATCCTCTTCCAGCGGAGCCACGAAGGGCTGGTGCACATAACCCAGCTGACCCTTTTCATCTTTCTCAAAGAGCGGAAAATCCACAACGAAGAGCGCATCCCACTCGCGTCCATCGGTCCGTCCGAGCTTCTGACCCAAATCGATGCGCAGGCGCGAGAGAATGGCGTTGGCCCGTTCGAATTCATCAGCCTGGAAAAATAGCAACGAGCCCGGACCGGCCCCGCTTCTTTCCGTAATAGCCGCTCGCTCTTCATCGGTCAGAAATTTCGCGATGGGCGAACGCCACTCGCCTTCGGCGTCCACACGAACCCAACCCAGCCCCTTGGCACCGAGTTCCTTGCGAACGAATTTTTCCAGGCGATCGATCTCGCTTCGGGAAATTTCTTCCGCGTTATGCACAGGCAGGCATTTAACAATGCCTCCGTTGTCAACGACGCCTCGGAAGGACTTGAACTCGCTGCCTGCAAATATCTCGGTCATGTCGACGAGTTCGAGCAGAATCCGTGTGTCCGGCCGATCACAGCCGTATCGCGCCATGGCATCCGCGTAGCTCATCTGGGGAAAGGGGCGCTGCAATTCCACACCCGCGGCCTCACGGGCGCTCTCCACCGTGATGATCTCCAGAACCTCCAGGACGTCCTCAACCCCGACGAAGGACATCTCAAGGTCCACCTGAGTGAACTCCAGCTGCCTGTCCGCGCGTTGATCCTCGTCGCGAAAACATCGCGCCATCTGAAAATACCGCTCAAAACCGGCCACCATCAACAACTGCTTCATGATCTGAGGCGACTGGGGCAGCGCGTAGAATGATCCCGCCTGGAGCCTGCTCGGCACAAGGAAGTCCCGGGCGCCCTCGGGCGTTGCCCGGGCCAGCATCGGTGTCTCAATCTCCATAAAACCTTGATCGATGAGAACGGCACGCATTGCCTTGGACAATTCGTGCCGAATCGTCAGGGAACGCTGGAGCGGCGGGCGCCGCAAGTCGTGAATCCGGTGGCGCAAACGAACTGCTTCGTCAGCGCCCGCATCTTCCTCAATGGCAAAGGGCGGAGGCGTCGCGCTGTTCAGGACGCGAATTTCATGGACGTTGATCTCAACTTCGCCGGTTTTCATTCGGGAGTTGACCGTATCGCTCGATCGCGCTTCCACGACTCCCCGAGCCATGATCACCCATTCCGAACGGAGGTCTCCGGCCCGCTCATGGGCCCGGGTTGAAGTTTCCGGCCTGAAGACAACTTGCACGATCCCACTGCGATCGCGCAGATCAACGAAGATCACGCCCCCGTGATCCCGGCGACGGTGAACCCAGCCGGCGACAACGACCTCCTGATCCACCATGGAACTGTCGATGGATCCGCAGTTGTGGCTGCGGCGTTCGGAGCCCATCCCGTCCAGTGCTGTCCCCTCGTTTGTCATCGCCTCATTGTCCTATTTTTTCCTGCCTGGCCCGACGAGTCCGGCGTGGCCTTGGGGATTCCGGGCGTGCCCGGCGTGCCCGGCGCGCCGAGGCCCGAATCCGGAGCGGTTTCACATGCCCGGGATCAATTTCGGGAAAATCCGAGTGAAATCAGAGGGTTGGGTAGCAACGCGCCGATCGGATGTCAATCCTTCCCGAAGCGCAGAACGGGTGCGAGCCGGGCTGCCAGGGGCCTCCTAGACGAGGCTGCTCGCTGAGCAGACCTGATTTCTCCCCTCGGATTTAGCGCGGTACATGGCCTTGTCCGCAAGGTCGATGATCTTGTCCCGCACCACACCGTGCTCGGGGCAGGTCGCCACCCCGATACTCATCGTCAGGGAGATCCGAACATCCCGATCCACCTCAAACAGATACGCTTCGACCCGCTTCCGAATTCTCTCGGCCACCCGGAGGGCCGTCTCATGATCGGTATCCACCAGAAGGACCGAGAATTCATCCCCCCCATAGCGGGCCAGGGTGTCCACCTGGCGCACGCACTGCTCGAGCACCCGGCAGAGTCCGCGTAGGGTCTCCGACCCAATCAGATGACCGTGTTCGTCGTTTACGTCCTTGAAGTGGTCGATATCGAGAAAAAGCACCGAAAGCGGAGTGCCATACCGCTCGGAGCGCTGGATTTCACTCTCGCAGGTTCTGAGTAGATAGCCGGCGTTATAGGCCTGTGTCACGTCGTCGACGAACGCACGCTCCTTGGCAAGGGCGTAGGTCTCGGAGTTCTCGAGGGCCGCAATTCCGTGTCGGGTCACGATATCCGCCCTCTCCGCATCCTGGGCGACGAAGGGCTGGTCGTCATCGAAGACAGCGACGATCCCCGATTCATTGCCCTCTCCCCCCATGGAAACCACCAGAAGGGTTCGGACTTCGACGTCCGCGGCACGGAGCGCATCGTGAAGAACGCCGCGTTTGAGTACCGCCAGCCCTTCGAAATCATTGAAATCAATCGATTTGTCACCCAACAGGGTCCGACAGACCAGCGAACTCTCCTCGCTCCCGAAACCGCGCAAAGCCACCGCATCGCTCTGGGGCACATTTTTACGCTTAAAGAGGGCGAAACCCTTGCACCGGGAGGTCGCTCGCATGAGGA
>CAWVXN010000384.1:0-3693 GCA_963933695.1 uncultured Myxococcales bacterium
GGCAGGTAGCCGCCGGGCTCGGGCCCGATATTGGGGCGATCCGCGAGGGTCAGCGAACTTCCCTCGTCGTTGCGCCGCTCGGCGCAGTGCCCCTGCAAGACAACGCTCACATCCAAGTAGGTCGAGGGCAGGACTTCGAGGTTCCCGCTCACCTCGAGCTCCGGAGCGCTGAGTTCCACGATGCCATTCTTCTCCGGGTCGCCCGACGAAGCGTCTACCCGGCTTCCGGGGGACTCCAGGTACTGGCCGGCCGAGATGGAGATAAAGCCGCCCTGATTTTTCTCGGCGGTGGCGGTGAGTCGGCTGGAATTCAAAACCGCGAAGCGCGGCGGATTCGGAATCTGGGCCCCGCCCTGCCCTAGACGAATATTTCCGCCGTTCCCCAGGCCGCCCACATCGGTTTCGACCGCGCTGCGAACCAAGTTCACGAGGGAGCCGGCGTCGAGATTGATATTGCCCCCGAGCGCGGATCCCGAGCGCGTGGTCAAGAGTCCGTCGACGAGGGTCAGCTCGCCCCCGGCTTCCAGCCGAATGTCGCCGGCATCCACCACATTGGCGGTGGCGCTCAGCCTGCTTCCATCGCTGATCCGGATGTCCTCGGCGGCGAAGAGAAGCAAGCTTCCCGCCGATCCGGCCCCGGGCAGGGAAGAGGTGGATTCCGAGAGAAGAAGTCCGCCGCCGGTCATCTCGATGGAGCCGCGTTCGACGCGAACGTCGATGGCGCCCGCGGATCCCAAGCCCCGGGTTCGCACCGAAATCACCCCACCGTTGCTGACCTCCAAGCCCTCTTGGAGCACCAGCTCGAGGTTTCCCGCCGAGCCGACGATTTGCGGGGCTTCGGCGTAGATCGCCGAGGGTTGGGGGCTGCCGACACCCGGGCCCGGGGGCGAGCGACCCGAAACCCGCAAGTGATCCGCGATAACGGTGACGTTGCCCGCATTCCCGGTTCTTTGGCTGGTGGCGCTGATCGCGGCGCCGTCGAGGACTTCGATCCGAGGGGCGTCCAAGAGAAGGTCGCCCGCTCCGCCGTCGACGCCCCGGCTCGAGATCTCGGTCAGTTCCTCACCCGCCACCTGGACACCGCCGGTTAAGCGGATCGAGGTTTCGGCGTGGATCTCGATCTTCCCTGCGGCGGCCGCGTTGCGCGAGCTGGCCGAAATCAGCGCACTCTGGCTCATCTCGAGGCTGCCCGCGTTCACCTCGATGTCGCCTCCCCTCGCCTCTGGGGTGGCGTTGTCCAGGGCCCGTGCGAGGACACCCGGGCGTTGGATCAAGATCCCCCCCGTTTGGGGGTCGGGGATACGGAGTCCGCCCGCGATACGGAACGCGTCCTCGACGACGATGTGGATATTCCCCGCGGCCTGGGCATCGCTGCTGCCCGACACGCTGCCGGTTAGCGAAGCGATCTGGCCGCCCGCGAGAAGGTCCAGCGAGCCCGCATTGAGATGAATGTCTCCCGCGTCCAGGGTCGGTCCGAAGGCGCCGAAGCGCGTGACGGTTTGGATCGAGGAACCATTCTCCACACGAACAGCCCCCGGGCTGCGAACGACGATCCCCCCAGCCGTGGCCACGATCTGGCCGAAATCGTCGAGGGAAAGGGTTCCGGCCTCCAAACGGATGCCGTCGGCCAGAGGCCCCGAACTGCGATCGATGATGCGTGAAGGGAAAATAAAGGAACCGAAACGGAAGCTCGTGAGGGCGATATCGCCGGTGAACCCCAGGTCTATGCCGCCCCCATCGGGCCCGCCCGCGGAAACCTCGGCTGCTTCGAGTTCGAGCCGCCCCCCGCGCAGGACAATGTTTCCTCCGCCCGCGGGCAGGAGCAAGTTGCTGGTGGTCAGGCGGCTGCTGGCGCCCAGGCGAATGACCGCTTCATCGCCCAGCGCGGCGTGCCATGCGCTATCGGGAGCCAGGTCGATGGGAACTCGCGTTGCGGCGTGGCCCGTCGCGGCGAAGCGGATGGCGCCGCCTGTGAGAACGATCCGCCCCTCGCCCACCGTGATCGTTCCCCCCACGGCGCTCACTTGTTCGCCTTCGGGCACGCCGAAGTTAAAACGTGCCGGACCGAGCAGAGTATCGATCCGGATCTCTGCGGGGTCGCCCGCGGTGGCTGGATCCGCCCCGGAAAACAGGTACGCGGTGGGCGACCCGGTGCAGCAGGCACTGGCTCCCCAAGGTGCATCGACGTCGGTTGTTTGAAACTCACCATCGGCGAACTCCAGGCCATCGGCGGTGCTCACGGAGAAGGAGCCCAATACACTGGTGACATCGATGGAACCCGATTGGCTGAACACCACGCCATTGGAATTGAGCAGGATCAGGTCGGCGCCGCTCCCGTTCGCTTTGGCCACGCGCGACCGCATCAGCCCGTCGATCTGCGAAATCGAGGCGCCGGTGACCCGGGTGATGATTCGATTGAAAGCAGTCGCGGCGCGGTTCGGGTCTCCGGCGCTCCCGCTGAGGTTGTTGAAGGTGGCGACTTCGCCTTGCCCGATGCTGAATTGGTCGAAGCTGTGGAAGAGATTCTCGCCCCGGGCGGTTCCCATGTTGGACTCGATGAGATAGTCGGCATGGATATTCCCCGAGTCGAGTCCGGGTCCAACCGCTAGACCCCGGTCGGCTCCCATGCTCTGATCCCGGACGATGAGGCCCTGGTTGGCCCGGGAGACACCCCCGCCGACCAGTGGCAGCAGCATGAGCCCAGCGAGCAAAGCGAGCAATGCAGCCGATCGGTTCACAGAACCCTCCCGGGTTTGCCGGACTCGGCTAAGCGCCCGGGGAGAAAGAGGGGTTGCTGTGTCCGGTCACTTGGCCAGTGTAGCGGCCGGCTTTTGGGCCCGGATTCGCGAGAGAAGTGGGGGAGAGGGTTCGGGCGCATTCTAAAGCCAACTTCCGATGAGGATGAAGGGCGCCCAGTAGGCGGGGTGCCGGTACCGGGGTTGGGCGATGAGTTCGCGTTGGGCCCGGCGCAGGGCCTCGGCGCGCGAGGCCCCTTCCACGATCAACTCGCGGTAGAAGGTAGCCACCAGGGCTTCCGCCGCGGGGTCGTTGATGCTCCATAGGGTTCCCAGGGCACTGCGCGCCCCGGCCTTGATGGCGATCCCCGAAAGTCCGAGTGCGGCCCGGTCATCTCCCTGGGCGGTTTCGCAGGCGCTGAGGGTCAGCAGTTCCAGGGGCTCGTCGCGAAAGCGAAAGAGCCCAATATCCTCGGACAGTTCATCGAGGCTGATGGGCCCATCCCAGGCCAGCAAGAAAGCGCCTTCGCCACTGCTGGAGAACTGGGCGTGGGTGGCCAAGTGGACGAGGGAGAAAGGCTGCTCGGCGAGGGCGTTGCGTAGCGCCTCCCGGCGAAAATTTTCGTTGAGCAGAACTTCGCCCCCGGTGAGTTCGCTGACGGTTTGGACCTCGTCCACCACGTTGGGCAGTGGAGTGAAACCGTTGACGCGTTGGCTCACGCCCCCCACCAGGGCACGCATATTTTCCGGGCGCATGGCCCGGGGGTCGGTGAGCTCCAGTCCGGGGGTAAGCGCCAGGGCAAAGCGCTCGACCAGGAATTGGTCGCCGTCGTGGAGCGCCGCCATGGGGACGGACAAGAGCGCGCCGTTGGGAACGAAAACAAGGGTATCTATGTCGCCCGCATCGTGACCCGCGTCGAGCCTCGCTTCCATTGGTCGGATCAGCCAGTCGTAGAGG
>CAWVXN010000385.1:0-3691 GCA_963933695.1 uncultured Myxococcales bacterium
ATCGAGCATCTTCCTTTGAGCGTTAACGGCGCGATCGCATCCCGCATCAAAGTCCTCGCGCGGATGGATGTGGCCGAGCGCCGCCGACCCCAGGACGGTCGTATCAAGACCCAGAATGGCGATCAGGAAGTCGAGCTCCGCGTTTCCAGTATGCCCACCGCATACGGCGAAAAGATCGTAATTCGCGTCTTCGACCCGAACGTACTGATGGCGGAATTGCACGAACTCGGCTTTACCAACCGCGAACGCGATCGCTTCGAGTCGTGGATCACTTCGCCCAGCGGTCTTGTCCTGGTGACCGGGCCTACGGGATCCGGGAAGACGACGACCCTCTACTCGACCTTGCGTTATCTGGCGGGTCCGGAGATCAACATCACCAGCGTCGAAGACCCCATCGAATTGATCGACCCTCGCTTTAGCCAAGTTCAGGTCCAGCCGCAGATCGACGTCACGTTCGCTCGCGCCCTACGCACGATCTTGCGCCAGGATCCCGACATCATCATGGTGGGTGAGATTCGCGACGCGGAAACCGCCGCCATGGCGGTCCAAGCCGCTCTCACCGGTCACTTGGTCTTCTCCACCGTGCATACCCGGGATGCCGCCGGTGCCATCACCCGGCTCGTGGAACTCGGCGTCGAACCCTTCCTGCTTTCCAGCGTTCTGCGCGGAGTAGTGGCCCAAAGACTGGTTCGTAGAATTTGCCCCCATTGCGGCGTGGATGGATTTTTGACGCCGGCCCAGGTTGACGCCCTGGGGATCAAGATTCCCGTCGAGCGTCGGGAGCAACTCTCGGTTCGGTTTGGCCAAGGCTGCCCGGATTGCCGAAATACCGGTCTTTATGGCCGAATTGGAATTTTCGAGTTGCTCGACGTGGGCAAGCGGGTGCAGGGCCTGATCCGGGGTGGACGGGATGCCAACCAAATCGCCGAAGCGGGGAGGATCGAGGGGATGGAAAGTCTGCGTGAGAGCGCCGTACGCTGCCTGGCCGAAGGGGTCACGACTTTCGAGGAAGTCGTTCGGATCACGGCGGACCGGATATGAAGCGGAGCCTGGTCGAGGAAATTTCGAGCCTCGTAGGCTCGGGCTGGCGCCTGATTGCTTTTGAGAGTTTCGAGGAGGACCGTGCGCTGCGAATCCTTGAGCACGTGGCTGGGCAGCACGACCGAATGCTGCTGCCATGGAGCGTGGCCGCTGGCCTTGGCGAATCCGGTAAGGGAAGCGGGAGCCTGGAAGAGGGATTGCGAGCCCTCGAGGAAATCGAAGAACCCGGCATTTTCGCCCTCCTCGACGCGCACCTGGAGACGGGCAATCCCAACGCCGTGCGGCGACTACGCGACATGCTTCCCGTACTGTCCCAACGCAAACAGTGCGTGGTTCTAATCGGGCCCACAGTGGACCTCCCCCTGGAATTGAGCCGAGAGGCTGGACGCGCCGCGCTGCCCCTGCCCCGGGCCGAGGAACTGAGTACCCTCTTCCGGCGCGCGGTCGATGTTTCCAAGGATCCTCAGTCCGCCCAGATCCTCGATGGGTGTGTTCGGGGCGCGCTGGGTTTGACCGCTGCGGAATCGCTCCGAGTTCTGCGACGCTCCATCGCCCTCGCCGGAGGTCTCAATGAAGCGACTGTCAACCGCGTCGTGGGCGAGAAGCGACAAGCACTTCAGCGAACACCCGCTCTGAGTTTTCAGGATTCCGCCCTGGACTTGAGGGGCGTGGGCGGTCTGGACGAATTGAAGCGCTGGCTGCGAGAACGGCAAAAAGCCTTTGGTGAGGAAGCCCGGAAATTCAAACTGCCTCCGCCTCGAGGGTTACTGCTCCTGGGCGTTCAGGGCTGCGGGAAATCGCTTTCGGCCAAAGCCGTGGCCCGGGAGTGGCAGTTCCCCCTGCTCCGTCTCGACCTGGCGGCGGTGTTCTCCGGTCATTCGGCCAGTCCCGAGGCGGCGATTAGAGAGGCCGTGGCGGTGGCCGAGTCCATCGCGCCTGCGGTTCTCTGGATCGATGAAATCGAGAAAGGCTTTTCCACCAGTGAATCCGACCCCCACGGTGCTCGGGTTCTGGGTTCCTTCCTGACCTGGATGGCCGAAAAGACCGCGCCGGTCTTCGTCGTGGCCACCGCCAATGATGTGGAAAGCCTGCCCCCGGAACTCCTCCGGCGCGGACGTTTTGACGAACTCTTCTTTGTGGATCTCCCCACCGCGGACGAGCGACGAGAGATTCTCGAGATCCACATTGCCGCCCGGGGGCGTAACCCTAAACAATTCGATCTCGATGGCCTTGCGGCGGCCTCCGAGCGCCTCTCCGGGGCAGAACTCGAGCAGGTGGTGGCGGCGGCGCTCTACTCGGCTTTCGCCGCTGAACGCGAGTTGCAGGACAACGATCTCGCCAACGCGATTGCCGAATCGGTTCCCCTTTACGATACCTACGAGGATCGAGTCAAGGAGTTGCGAAATTGGGCCCAGACCCGAACCCGCTCGGCAAGCTTCGATTCAAAAATGTCGAGCCTCTTTGACCCGAGGAATGACAAGAGGGATCACAAGAGGGGCGACAAGAGGGGTCGGTAGCCGACGCGTCCGCTCAAGCCGGTGAATCATCCCCCAACCCCCACCGCTCGGGTGTTCGTCCCGAGCCCTGTTCATTCCCGAACTCGAACCCGAGTTAGATATCTAAGTTGAACCGCAGAGATTGATGATCGCGTATGGATGGCGCGGATGGATGATCGGGTTTGGATGAGCGCGGATGGCTGAGCACGGATGGATGGCACGGATGAATGGCGCGGATGGATGAGCACGGATGAATGGCGCGGATGGATGGCACGTATAAATAGTCGGGTTGGATGCTCTAGTCCCGAAGTGTTCCGGACTCCACCGAAGGCGTGACTTGGGAATGCCGCACCGACGCGACCCCCAGCAATTCCAGGTCCGAGAGGAGGAAGGGGCGGACCTTTCCGTTCTCCCCGTCGATGGCCACAAAATTTCCCAGGGCTGAAACGTTTCCGTGGGGGCCTCGTGGTTTCTCGACGACGACACCCCGACAGCCGGTGTATTCACTTCGGTCCTTCAGAATCCGGACTCGGTCTCCATCTGAAAATTCCATACCAAATTCCTAACAGATCCCTGGAACCCCCGCACGCATGGGCCTCCAAGTTCGAGGCCGTCAGCCCTGCCAAACCCCCTCCACCAAGGGTGACGGGGTGGCTAGGCTGGTCAACCAGAGTTGATGAATGGCCCGTGTAGCGCCCACGTGCAGCAGCCGACGGGCCTGGGCTGTGTCGGGATAGAGCGCGGCATCAACATCCACCAGCACCACGTAGTCGAACTCAAGCCCCTTGACCTGCTCGATCTCCGCCACCTCGACCCCAGCTGAAAAGCTGAAATCGTGATCCTGAATCCAGCGAATCCGCGGAATGTCGCTTCGCTCAAGCCCCTCGTAGTAGGCGGCGCTGATCGCCCGGGACGGAGTCAAGATGGCCACCGAAGCCAGGGGCTCGGACTCGGTCAGCGCATGCAGAGCATCGGCCAGGAAGCCCACGCAATCCCCCCGGTCGGCGAAACGGAAGAGTTCCACCGGCGGGCCTTCGCGTGGGGCTTCGGGTGGCCCTTCTTCTTCCTGGAACTCGCCCAATAAACCGGTCGAAAACTCTACGATCTGGCGGGAGGATCGATAGGCGACTCGGAGAGTCTCAATTTCCGTCCCC
>CAWVXN010000386.1:0-3685 GCA_963933695.1 uncultured Myxococcales bacterium
CTTTGAACCGTGTACAGCCGCGACTCGGCCGTGGGGTGCGCACTATAGCTACTCAGTGCCCGGATAACTGACCCGGCACCAAAAAGTGAACTCACACGGGAAAGCGAGTCTTTCTCTGGGAGAACACGATCAGCAAGCAGAAGCGAACACGTAGACGTTTCACGACAGAGTTCAAAGCCGAGACCGTGAAACGGGCGAAGCAAAGCGATCGCCTGCAAGTTGGGCTTCAGGGGCCGCCTGAGACGACCCGCGCCCACTCGGGCTCACCCACTAGGACCGCCCCGTTAAAATCCTCGAGCGCGTGGCTTCGAATGATCGTCCGGAGGTCGCGCACGTACTCAGCCCCACGCGCCGAGTAGGCGAGCAACTCTCCAGCCAACTCGGTCCCCGTCACCGGCCGCCCCTCGGCCCGAAGCCGGGCGCGCAGCGAGCGCAAGCCCGAATAGGCGCGAGCCCCATTCAGGTTTTCCATATAGGCCCGAGCGGCCTCGCAAACATTATCGAATTTTGCCATGCGCACGTTCGCACCCCGGGCCAGCATGAATGGCTGATCCGGGCTCGACGTGTGTTGTCCAAAGAGCGCATTCCCCTCAACGGCGAATCGAGAGCGGCCCCACCCGCTCTCGTCCGCGGCCTGGGCAAGAACCAGACTGACAGGCACTTCGTCAACGCGCTCGACCAGCCCGGAAATCGGCTCAACAGGCGCGCCATACCGCTTCGAAAGCGCCTCCACGAATTCCGTATCTTCCCGGCGCCAATTCGCCGCCGGGCCGAGGGAGAGCAAACGGGCACGATTGGCCGCCAGCGCATTGTTCACCCGCAGTATCGAGGGAAGTAGAATCCTCAGGAATAGATCGACTCGACGGGCAGGTAAGTCGTTCATGTCGCTGGGAAGGCGGTCAACCTGGATGGCCGGCACTCGGCCGCTCCCCCGCAGACTCTCGAGTGAACCACCGTGTTCGTCAAAAAAGCGGTAGAGCCCCCGAGCGGAATCCAAGGTGCTCGCGGGGGTGCCCTCAAGCAAGCAGATCCTCTCGCCTGCAAACACCTCGGCCGGAACGAAGAGACCTAGCAAAGCGAGTAGCCCGATGAGTTTCCACTGTCTCTTCGTCCGCCCCCTCGAAAGCGGTCCCCCAACCCCGGGCAAAGCCATGCCGTAGATTCCCCTTGTTCCCCGAAGGCTGGCGCGAAGTTCTGCATGAACCGAACACGCAGTTCGAACGAACAGCCAATCATACGAAAAAAATGCCGGGCTACCCCAATCTCATCCGGCAGTTCACAAAGTAAAATGCCATGAGCGAAGACTGTCTAGGCCTTTGCGGAGAGGGATTCTAAAGGCCCGTTCTACATCCTTGGCCATGTCCGGTGCAGATCAAAGAGCGGCACAAGGGCTCTCGGGAGAGGGATGGCGTCCGTCCGCGATAATTTCAAGAGCAGTGCACGGTCAGCCTACCCCCTTGCGGGCGAGCCTGGGACCCAGGGGTGAGTGCCCACTACTCCCGCGAAAATGAGGCGCTGGGGCTACCTGCAGTTCTCCCGAAAAGGGGGGCGGCCCCTCGTTCGGTGCAATTGTCGGTAAAAACGTCGGTGTGAAAGTCGGTGTGAAAGTCGGTGAGGAAGAAATCCGCTTCCGGCTCAGCCATCAACGATTATTCAACGCACCGCGAGTTGTCCGGCGGCTTGGGGGAAAGACTCTCCGGGGCCCAGCGCCGATCAGTCTAGGCCCATCATGCGCGCAATCCCGAAGCGATGCCCCGCCGTGTAACCCCCATCCACCGGCAGCGCTTGCCCGGTAACAAAGGAGGCTTCGTCCGAGGCGAGGAAGAGTGCGCCATTGGCGATTTCCACGGGTTGGCCGAAGCGGCCGAGTTGGTGGGCGTCACGAATCTTGTCCCGAATCTCGGTCATGGCGTCCAGTTCAAGGGTTGATCGAAACAGCGGCGTCTCGATAAAGCCCGGGCAAACCGCATTGACCCGGATCCCCCGGCGCCCGTAATCGATGGCCATGTTGCGGGTCAGAAGGATGACCGCCCCCTTGGAGGCGTTGTAGGCGCTGCCCCCTTCGAAGCCCTCCATGCCTTCGACGCTGGCAATGTTCACGATGCTCCCCCGCTCCCGAGCGAGCATGCCGGGCAACACGGCCTGGGAGGCATAGAGAGTTCCCTTGAGATTCACATCCATCACCCGGTCCCACTCTTCGTCGGTGATCAGGTGCACTGGACCGCCGCCAGCGACGCCGGCGGAGTTCACGAGTAAATCGATTTGTCCGTACTCGGTCTCCACTTCGGCCACCGCGCGACCCACGGCGCCTTTGTCGCGCACGTCGAGCTTGTGGAGCGGGCCCCCCTTCGCCAACTCCACGGCCTCGTCCCAGTCACCCCCCACCGGGTCCTGGAGATCCATGCCCGCAATGCGCGCGCCCTCCTGGGCAAATCGCAGGGCGATTGCCGCCCCGATCCCCGAGGCCGCTCCGGTAATCACCGCCACCTTCCCATCTAGACGTCCCATGTTCTCTCCTCTCGATCCTCATTCAGCGTTTCGGGCATCCTGACCCGCGGCGACTCAACGGCGCCGCACCACCGCGCTCCGCCAGGGATCAGGGGTCGGGCACCGCGTGGGTGGGGTTTCGGGCCAGGCGAATATCCTCGAGACGAACGTCGCACGCGGTGCGCCAGGGATTTCCGTCGGGGGCCAGAACGTAAAAGCGATTCTCCCGAATCGCCTCGATGGCCCGATCCGCCAGAACCCCGGGGTTCACGCCGGTGGGCGTGACCGCAGCGATCGCCGCATCGACCATTTCGCGTTCCGGGGACTCGCCCTCCCCTTGCTTGCGCTTTAGGTGTTCGGGCCGATTGCGCTCACCTCGGGAGATCGCCGTGTCTACGAGTTCCGGGCACAGAACGGAAACACCGATGGCCGCCTGACGCGCCTGCATCTCGCCATAAAGGCTTTCGGAGAGGGAAAAGACCGCCGCCTTGCTCATGTAGTAGGCGGAGGTGAACGGGGCGGTGGTCACCGCCGCCATGGAGGCTGTATTGACGATATGCGCCTCTTCGCCATGGGCGAGCATCAGGGGCACGAAGCTACGCAACCCGTGGAGAACTCCCCAGACGTTGACCCCGAACACCCAGTCGTAATCGCTTTGCGGCGCCTCCCAGGAGAGGCCCGCGGCAAAAACCCCGGCGTTGTTGCAGAGCACATGCGCGGTGCCAAAGACCTCCACTGTCCGCTCGGCCAGGGCGCTCACCGAATCCGCCTGGCTGATATCGGTCCGAACCGCCAAAACCGTGTGGCCCGCGGCCTTCAGCTTCTCTGCCGCTTCGTTGAGAGCACCCCCCTCGACATCCGCCATCACGACCTTCATGTCCAGAGCGGCCAGACGCTGGCAAAGGGCACGCCCAATCCCACTTGCCGCTCCTGTCACAACGGCGACCTTGCCCGCAAATTCCTGCATTCCCACTCCCTCTCTCCATCCCGCCCATTCGCCTGAATCTCGCTTGACGGGGGGATCTATCCTAACGAGAATCCCTTCGGTCGGCCGCTGACTTTAGCCGTGGAAGCTGGCTCCGAGCGGGTTAGAATTCGCCGCTGGAAAAGAAAACCCGCCCACCGGACCGCCAGCCCGTTCAACTCAGTCAGCCCATTTAATACCTTTCAACCCATTTCAACCCCTTTCACCCCTTTA
>CAWVXN010000387.1:0-3667 GCA_963933695.1 uncultured Myxococcales bacterium
CCGTCTACCCGAGCTGCAATTCTTGGTATCTGGGCGCAAATATCCCCGGGAAGGCCCGTGTCTTCATGCCCCTGCTCGGCTTTCCGCCCTACGTCGAAAAATGCGAAGAGGTCGCCGCCAACGGCTACGAAGGTTTTGCCCTGGGCTAGTACCGATCCCTCGACCCAAACCCCGCGTCACAGAGCCCTTTTGGCCCCTCCGCCCAGAGGATGATCGGCCCGGGGCGCCAAGAAACGTGAAGGATCGGCGGCTGGCCGAGACGTCCCTCGTTAGGCGGCCTCGAGTACTCAGCGTCCCGGCAATGGCGAAGCCGGAACTCCGGACCCAGGACGCCCATTTCCGGAATGCACATCGGACAGGCTCTCCAAGAAGGCCACCAGATCGTCGGCCTCCTCGGGGCTGAGCGCGAAGGATTCGAGGGTTGGGCTCTGAAGCGGACTTCGAGGACCGCGCGCTCCTGCTGCATTGTGATTTCGACCCCCGGACGCGTAATGCAATACAACTTCACCCAGAGTCGCGATGCTTCCGTCGTGCATGTAGGGCGCCGTGAGCGCCACGTTGCGCAAGGTCGGAACGCGAAAGCGCCCCATATCACCGGGTAACCCGGAGTGTTCAAAGAGCCCCGTCTCTTCCTCGGGATAGGCCCCCACCCCGTCAAAATTGTAGAGCCCGGTATTGTGAAAACTCGGCGCTGGCCGCCTCTCCGCGTAGCGGGCGGGGCTTGTAAAGAGAGGCGCGGGATGGCAGTCGTCGCAGCCCGCCGATTCGGAAAAGAATATCCCCATGCCCCGAAGAGCCGCCGCACTCATGGCATCGCGGTCGTCGTAGAAGACGTAGCGGTCGTAAGGGGAACTCGCCGAAATGAGGGTGCGTTGGTAAGCGGCCAGGGCTCGGCGCACATGAAGCAGTGTGAAGCGTCCGCCGGCTTCGGGGAAGGCACGCTCTAGCGCCTTCGCCCGGACGGGATCGGCTTGGAGCGCTTCCGTGGCCTCATGCGCTCGCCCCCCAAGGCCGAGTTCGATGGGATGCGTCCCCAGTAGAGGGATTTTGGACTGATCCTCGAGTTCCCGAGTTTCGGGATTCGCCCAACCGAAGCTCGCGTTGTAGGCGACGTTGACCAGGCTCATGGTGCTCCGCGAATGTGATTCGCCCGTGGCTCCGAGAGCCCGGGCGCGGCCGTCGGTAAAAGCCTTTTCCGGGTCGTGGCACGAGGAACACGCGTATGCCCCAGTCACCGACAGGCGTGGATCGAAGAACAGATCCCGCCCGAGGTCTACCTTCGGCCGGCTCATGGGATTGTCCTCGGGAACGGACGGTATCGGAAACCCCCGGGGCAGGTCCCAAGTCCAGGAGTCTTCTTCGGCCACCACCGGCCCCGCCACAAGGCCGACGACAATCAGTGCCAGGCGAACCCGAGTGGCTCGCGCTCTACCAGGTCCGCGGCGCTTCACTGTCGATCAGCGCCGCGGTTTGCTCTGCGATCCTGGACCGCTCCGCGATCCAGGTGGCAAAGCCTTGCAACGCCTCGGTGGAAACCGCGCCGGACGGGTTCTTCGTCTCGATCGAGACCCAGGCTTTCATCTTCGCCATCAGCAGATCGGCCAATTGACGTTGATCGCCGAAAAGCTCCATGTAAGCCCCCTGGACGTCCTTGATCCGCCCCAACCGCATGTAGGCCTCGCCGCGGTACTCAATCGCGTAGGGAAAGCCGGGCTTGATCTCCAAAGCCTTATCGTAGGCCTTCAAGGCGCTCTCGTAATCACCGAGCATGCGCTGGACAAAGCCGATCTCGTTGTAGGCTTGGTAGAACTTTCGCGAGCGCCGAGTCGCACGTTTGAACTCCCGGAGCGCGCGTTTGAATTGCTTGTTGGCGTTCTTCAGAGCCTTCTGTTTTTCCTCAGGATCTTCAGTACCCGCCGCCTCGCGCAGAAACTCTATACCGCGGTTGCGTCGCTCTTCACCCTTCTGATAGACCGCCACGGCGGCCTGCTCCTCGGAGCCTCCCCCCGAAGGAAGGCCTCCTGCGCCGCCCCCGCCTGCAGCAAGGCCGCTCTTAGTCGGCCCGAGACAAAGAAATGGGATCGCGCAGACAAGCGCTCCGAGCACGCGGTAGCGATGGGAATTGCTCGACTTCAACATCCAAAACGCTCCTTTCTCCGTTTGCAGACGGCCACTCTGCAGCCAGTCTGGAAGTCACTCTCAAAAACTTCGACCGATGCACCGAGGCGACTTCATCGTCCTCGGCCGGAAATCTTGCGGAACGCGTACGTCAAGTCTCAATCCTCAAGTCTAAAGGTGACCCCAGCCTTGGGGAGCCGCATGAGAAGCGCCTCCCCCATTGCGCTAGCAGGGGTCCAGATCCCGCCACCTACCCCCTGGGAGTCCCTGGCCAGACAGACGGCGCTTTCGGCGAGCATCTTTGAGGTGGAGCCGTAGCCCGGATCGCGATCGCCGTTGACCCGCCCATGGATGACCTGGCCATTGGGCCCGACCCCGCGCAAGCGCAGATCGAAGTAGCCGGCTTCACGCTTCGCCCGGCTCGGCCCTTCCCCGGGTTGGGGGAGACGGCCCGCGGCCGCGCGCCGCAAGGGGCCCACGGACATAGCCCCCATCATCAGTGCCGAGCCCGCACTGGTCGCCGTTGCCTTGGCGAAGCCCCCAGGACCTGTGCCCATGAGCATCGCCTCGTCATACCGAAAATCTTTGCCGTAGGCATAGTCGAGGAGCGCGTTGGATCGACGCACCACTTTCGTATTGATTCCCGCCATCACGAAGGGCGCCGTCCACTGATCAAAATCCGAGTCGTAGTGCGGGGCCAGGGGTTCTGCCGAATCTGGCCCCGTCCGCTCAGCCTTGGGGTTCAGCGAGTAGGGCTCGCTCATGGCGCGTCCAACCCGAGGGTCACTCTCTGACTCCTCGAGCATGCTGAGCATGCTCGCAATCGTGCCCCCACTCGCTCCTCCACTGAATCCCTTGACCCGGAGTTGGATCTGGGAGCAACCGGCGCCGTGGAGTCGGTTCATCTCCCGTTGCATGAAGAAAGCGCCGATATCCGAAGGGATGCAATCAAAGCCGCAGGTGAAGACGATCCGGGCGCCACTGGCCATCGCCGCATCCTGGTGCGCTTCGATCATGCGCTGCATCCAGTGAACCTCCCCGGTCAGGTCGCAATAATCGGTTCCGGTCTGAGCGCAGGCTTCAACCAGATTCGAACCGTATTTCGCATAGGGCCCCACAGTCGTGCAAACCACACGGGTTCTCCGGGCGAGTTCGACCAGAGAACTCATGTCATCGCTGTCCCCGGTGAGAATCGGGAGCGACCCGCATTCGACGCCCGTTGTCTCGGCAAGCTCCCGCCTAACAGCCTCCATCTTTTCGGGGTTACGGCCGCCAATAGCCCAGCGGAGCCCGTTCGAGACGCCGTACTCCGCCAGCAGATACTCGGCGGTCAATTTTCCGGTAAAGCCACTGGCTCCCCAAATGACTACCTCAAACTCACGCTCGTCCTGGGACATCCTGCCCTCCTCCTGTTGAATCCGTTTTCTCTTCAAAGTGGTGGCGAGTTCGGTTGGCCAAGGCCACCAGCGACAGCATAACGGGCACTTCGACCAGCACGCCCACCACCGTGGCCAGCGCCGCCCCGCTCTCCAACCCAAACAAGCTGATC
>CAWVXN010000388.1:0-3655 GCA_963933695.1 uncultured Myxococcales bacterium
AAGACAGGAGAACTGTCATGGTGAAATTCAAAACGGATATTCAGACCGTCTCTCATATGCAGAAGATGATGGATGACTGGATGCGCGCAGAGGGTCGCAAAATGAAACTTGAACTGTCGACGAACAAAACGATGAAAGACCTAGGTGACTTCGCCATGGCTTTCGACCTCGACTACTTGCGAAAGGAGAAGGCCCCCGGCAATTGCGTGATCTGCGAACTAAGCGGCCGGGCACCAACGAAAAAGGTTTTGGTTTACCGATTCGTCTGTTCTTTTGAAGGAAGTGAGGACTCAAGGCCCGTTGTCATGGACGTCGAAGAATCCATTTACGACGAAGCCTGCCGGTTCGGGCGCTGGGAAGTCCTGCCTACCCGGCAAGACTCCGACAGCGATATTCAAGTCTGAGCGTGCGGGGGGCTCGGGATCGCAAATATCGCGTTTCAGACGCCCGCTGTCGGGGTGGCCCCCATGGCATCCCGTGCAATCTCGAGTGCCTCGTCGATGGCACTGTCGTCATGGGCCGCGCAAATGAACCAGTTCAGCGCAGGATGGAAGATTGCTCCCCGGCGAGCTGCCTCCCGGGCGAAACCAACAACTCGGCTGCGATCCGGATCGTTCTCGAAAAGTAGGGTCGGCATGGTGGGCGGGCCCGAGCAATCAATCGAGTGGCCGGTGGCCCGGGCCGCAGCGAGGAGTCCATCGCGCAGGCGCAACCCCGCGCGGGTCATTTTTTCGAAAGCACATTCATTGTCATACGCATCCAGGGTTGCCATCGCTGCGCGCATCGGCGGCTGTTCGAAGTGCAGGGACGACGTGAACATGATGCCCCGTGCGCCATCCCGTAGGGCATCGCTCCCGAGCAGAGCCGAAACCGAGTATCCGTTGCCCAGACCCTTCCCGAGACACAAAAGGTCGGGCACGATGCCCAAGGCGCGATGGCTTCCCTCTGGATGCAGACGAAACCCCTGACGCACATCGTCGAGAATCAGCGCTGCGCCATGCCGTGTGCGAATTTCTTCGATGGCCGCGATGAAGCCGGGCTCGGCGAAAAAGGTGGGCTGGAAGGCGTTTTGATCCAGGGAGTTCAGGAGCAGGGCCGCGATTTTTCCTTCGTGCTGGTCCGCCACCGCGCGAAGTGCGTTCACATCGTTCCAGGGAACCCGAATCACATGGTCCCGCCGGGTCGCTGGAACCCCCGGCGCCGGCCAAGGGGACAACTCGGCATCAGAGCCGTGGTAGGCTTGGTCAAAGGCCACGATCAACGGGCGCCCTGTGGCCTTGCGGGCTACCCGACCGGCCAGAGTCAAGACCTCCGAGCCCGTCTTGCCCAGCACGGCCCAAGCCATGCCCGCGTAGCGGTCCACCAGCACTTCGGCGAGTTCCACCAGGAGAGGCGAGTAGAAGTTGGTGCTCGCCGGCCGTCGCGCTTGCTGGAGATACGCTTGCTTCACCCCCGAATGCCCGTAGCCCAAAAGGTTCGGACCGTTGGCACAAACGAAATCCAGGTACTGCTTGCCGTCTACATCGGTCACCCGGCAACCCTCAGCATCGGCAATGAACCCCGGCAAAACGCCCTCGCCCGCAAAGCGAGCGCTGCGGGAGAGATAGATTCCCCCGCCGGGCAGGACCCGGTCGGCTCGATCCCAGAGAACTCGCCCTTTGGGGCCATCAATGGGCGAGTCGTCCCGCAGACCGTTCTTCGGACTGATCACGGATGCTCCGACCTCACGACAACCGCTCGGCCATGACGTCGTCGTAGCGGGTCAAGACATAGCGGCCAAAGACTTCGTCTCGATGAACCGGATCATGGGCACGAAGCGTAGCCAGGACCGGGTAGGGGTCTTCCCGGAAGCGCCGATCGAGGCTTGTGAGTTCGATGCCGGTCGGAATCAGCAGGGGGTCAGCCAAGTGGAGGTCCTCCCAGCGAGCGGGTTTGCGGGCAGGGCCGAACATAGCAACCGCGCATAGGGCACCGAGCAAACTCAATAAAACCCATTGAGCCAGTCGCTGGGGTGAGCGGCCAGGCTAACCAAAGAAAGGGGCCCCAGAGAAACCAAACACTGGGGCCAGGGACCGCGCTCAGCCGATCAGACCAGCCGATCAAACACGCCAGGGGGCTCAAGGCAGAAGGTTCGAGCCCGGGGGCTTGAGGTGGGGGCTTGAGGTGGGGGCTTGAGGTGGAGGGTCGAGCTAGGCGCGAGATCGGGCATGCCGGCGCGATGCCGCCATCAGCACCAGCCCAAATCCGGCAAGTAGCGCCGTTCCGGGTTCGGGGATCACAGTCACCGACGTCACCGCGAAACTGGCCAACACTGTCAGGTCGGAAGTTTCTCCGAATGTGGCACCGCTCAAGGAATTTAAGGTGACGCCACTGATAGTGACTAACGGGCTGGTATTCACAACGGCGGTCACGATTGGCACCCCATAAGCGATTGCGGTGCTGGGGGCCGCCGGATTGATTCCACCAGAATCAGTTGCCGACCAAAAACCGTCCACCGTCAGAGAGCCTGCAGAGGCGACGTAGCTGCTTGGGTTCACGGTGGGCGCGCCGATGGGCGCGAAGCCCACATCGCCGGTGAGCGAAGCCGATTCGATCACAATCGAATCGTAGCCACCGTAGGCTGCCGTAAGAGCCAGGCCGATATTGGGGTCGAGACTCAGGTCAAGGGAATCAAGCGAATTCGCGACAGAATCCAGGGTCAGCGTGCCGCTCAGCCCGGGACTGGTTGTCTGGCCCACTATCGAGGCGCCCACCATCACGGTGATCTGAACATTGCCCCCAGTCACCAAATAAAGAATCGGCGCGGCCGAGGCAGACAAAGGCAGACAAAGCAGAAGAAGAACGCCCAAGGAGGTGATCCAAGCGCGCGAGCGCACGGCCAATCGTACTGTGCTCGTGTCGCTCGTGTCGGCGCATCTCAGCATCAGAAATATCCCAGGCTTCCCAGCATCCAGGTAGGTCCGCCACTTCGGCGTTCCAGTCCTTTTCTTATATCACGAACATCAATCCAATTGAAAGAATTAATAATCCGAAATAGAAATTAGTTTGACATTTCTCAGTTCGCATGAAGGCTGTTTATCTTCACAATTCTTCACAATTCTTAACAATTCTTAACATTTTTTGAATTTTTCGAGCCGTTTTGAGTCAAAAATATTTGAGGCTGACTCGTAACTCCCACTGCAACATGCAGGCAATAAAGACAATTGAAGGCTGCCCCACGCGATTCCCAACTCAACCCAAGCTGTATCCGCGAAAAGAAATGGAGGGGGGTGGTGGGGGTTCGGCCCCCCACTTCGCATATGACGGCAGAAGCATATAGGGGGGGCCAAAATTTCTGCGGCCAACCGGCCGCGGTCCGTGGGCGGGGCTCTAGGCGATCTCGGGCCCCTCACTTGGCCTCCAGCCCAACGGCCCCAGGGCCTCCAGGGCTTCGGCCTTTTCGGGCAAATGGATCGCCACGGAGGCCACGTCGCCCTCTCGAAGAACCAGATTCATGGACATGGGGCGCGCAAGACCGTCCCTCTCAACAGCGAGAATCACGTAGCGCTCGCCACTGCCCACTTTCATCGGGTCGCCGACCCCCTGGACCGATTCATCTGCTTGGGGCGGCCGGTATTCGCAGCGGATCACTTCGACATCTCCACTTCGCCAACGC
>CAWVXN010000389.1:0-3646 GCA_963933695.1 uncultured Myxococcales bacterium
CGGGCCTTCCCCGCCTAACCTCACGCCTTCCGTGGCTCAACGCTCCATTTGCCAGATCTCTCTCTCTCTCTCTCTCTCTCTCATCCCTTCCTTCCGACCTTCCCTCTTCGGGTTGGGCGACTACTGGAGTTTCTATGAACCGTCGTCCCGCCGATTTACACATCGATGATCTGGCGAATCCTCTTTTTTCCCCCGATGTCGACCAGATGCTTCAGGCCGTCGCTCCCCTGGCGGAGAGCATCGGCTGGACTCTCGACGCCGCTCTGGAGCAGGCTTCGGCGGAAGCCGGCCTGACGGATTTCGGCGAGGACATTTACAGCGAGCCCCTGACGGTTTTTCTTCGCGGTGCGAAGGAAGAGGCCGGACTTTCGCCTATGGGTGAAATTACGGTCTGGGGTCAGGTGATCCAATTTCTCAAAAATCGTCTGTTGATCGAAGAGGAGTTCAAGCGGCATCCCGAAATTGCCGACGAAGTGATCGAGCGGCCTCTGATTATTGCGGGATTGCCTCGTACCGGAACGACGCATCTTCATAACTTGATCTCGTCCGACCCAGGACTCCACTCCCTGCCCTGGTGGGAGAGCCTCGAACCGCTCCCTCCCCTGGCCGAAGCCGGCGGTGAATTCGAAGTGGATCCACGCTGGCACAGGGCCGCCGAGGGGATCGCGATGCGGGATCGCCTGATGCCGCATTTCAACCGCATGCACGACATGTGGCCCGACCATGCTCACGAGGAAATCCATCTTCTCGCGATCGGGGGCTCGACCATGTTCTTTGAGACTCTGGCCCCGTCGGAGAGCTGGCGAGAATATTATTGCGGCACGGATCAGACGCCCTGGTACGCCTACCTGCGCCGGGTCCTGCAAGTTATTCAGTCCCGGAGGCCCGGCTCCGGGCGCTGGATCCTCAAGTCTCCTCAACACCTGGAACAGTTTGGCCCCCTGGCGCGAACCTTTTCCGATGGGACCTTCGTGGTCACTCACCGGGATCCGGTTTCCATCACCGCCTCCTTTGCCACCATGGCGGCCTATAGCGCACGGCTGTCCCAAAGAGTCGTTGATCCGGTGAAGGTGGGCGGGTACTGGGCGAGACGTATTGAGGACATGTTGCGCGCTTGCGTGGAGGACCGGGAGATCCTGCCCGCCGCATGCTCGATGGATGTTCGCTTCCACGAATTTATGGCCGACGATCTGGCGACCGTGGAGGCGATCTACCAGTTGGCCGGGAAGCCTTTGACCCGGGAGGCTCGCAAATCCATGGCGTCCTTCATGGAGTCCCATCCCCGCGGCAAGCACGGCCGGATTCTTTACGACCTTGCGGATTTCGGGATGGATCCCAGCGAGCGTCGCCGGGCCCTAGAATTTTATGTCGACCGGTTTGGCGTTGAGATCGAGGGCTCGTGATAAACGCTGGGGCCGGCCACTTAGCGCCGACCGGGCATCCGCCGGCCCAGGACAGAACTGAAAATCCGCACAGATAGTTTCCGGGCGTGCCCGAACGCAATGAGCCCGACGATCAGGCCGCCGGGCTCGTTCTTGCGATTGGCGCTGTTGTTCTTGGTGCTGTTGCAATTGGCGCTGATGGAGTTCCTAGGGTGAACTCGGATGACACGATCTTGACTATGCGGCGCTCTCGGCGGCGGTGCTGGTGGATGCGTTGCTGTCAGTGGATGTGGAGGCCTTGGCCTTGACCGGAGCTGCCTTGACCGGAGCCGCCTTGACCGGAGCCGCCTTGGCACTCGCGGAGTCCATGGCCTTGTCCAGGCTCTTCAGTCGCCGACTGATGCGGCTGAGCTTCTTGTCGAGCTTTTCAATCTCGCCTCGGGAAGCGATCTGAAAGGTACCGAGAACGCTTTCGATCCCGCTTTCGATCTGCTTCTCGACCAGCTTGGTTCGGCTTTGAAGTTGCTTGTTGAGATCCTGGCTCAGGGATTCGGCTCGTTTGACCGCCGGGTATTTGCGCAGTTCCTTCTGGAAGCCCTTGATGCGCTTGTTGGCATCCTTACTGAACTTCTGACTCTGGTCCTCGAACCGCTTCTGGGCCTTCTGGACTTCGTCCTCGACGGACTTGAATGCGGACTGGATGCGTTCGAAGCCGTCTTCGAGCAGACTGGATTGCTGGCTCATGGGGATCCCCTTTTCGGGTTCGCCGGTTTTCCCGGGAGTGGGACGGCGAGGTTTGTCTTTTGGTTTAGCTGGGCAACTTCGGGAATGAAGTGCCTCGGAGGATCATGGAGAAGCCAACCCGAGTCGGTTGCGAATCCGCCCTGATCCCTCGACGCAGTGCATCATAGACGCATCGCGTCATCGCGTCAAGATCTTAATGGAACTCAAGAAAAGCTGAGTATATTCAGCAATATGAGCATTCCCCTAGGGGGAAATGAGATCTAACGCAGCGCGGCGTATCGCGGTCTGTTGCACGGTCCGCGGAGTGTTGGCTCTGTCCGGAAGACCCAATCGCCGGGTGGGGTCTCGGTTCCGGTCGGGCCTACCAGCGCAGGACCGCGCTGCCCCAGGTGAATCCCGAACCGAATGCGGTGAGCGTGACGATCTGGCCGGGCGAGAGTTTTCCGTTGCGCTCGGCCTCGGCGAGCAGCATGGGGATCGAGGCCGCCGAGCAGTTCCCGAACCGTTCGATATTGCTAAACGTGCGCTCGGCGGGAATTTCCAGTTTCTGGGCGACAAATTCGTTGATCCGAAGATTTGCCTGGTGGAAGAGGAAGAGGTCGACGTCGTCGATCTTGATGCTCGACGCCGCCAGGGATTCCTTCAGGACCTCGGGCATTCGGGTCACGGCGTGCTTGAAGACATGACGCCCGTCCATGCGCGGGAAATGGCGTTTTTCGTCGACCATTTCCCGGGTGAGGCGGCAAGGCATATTGCCCGAGGAGGGTGCCTCGATCCAGAGTCGACGGGCGTGCTTGCCCTCGGAGTGCAGGGTGACGTCGAGAATGCCGGCAGTATCGGATTCCTCTTCCGTCGCCTCCAGAATGACTGCGCCCGCGCCGTCGCCGAAAATTACGGCCACGTCTCGGCCTTCGGTGGTTCGGTCTATTCCAGTGGACTGCACTTCGCAGCCCACCACCATGACCCGCTTCGACTTGCCGGACTGGATCAGTCCATCGGCAAAATTCAGCGCGTAGATGAATCCGCTGCATTGGGCGCGAAGATCGATACAGGGCACGTGGCCCGCGTCCAGTTGCTCGTGGAGGAAAAACGAAGTGCCCGGAAATTCGTGCTGGGAAGACAGCGTGGCCAGTAGGATGAAGTCGAGGTCGTCGACGGCGAGCCCCGCGGCATCGAGGGCTTGCTCGCAGGCGGCCTGGGCGAGATCTGCCGGCATCTGGCCCGGTTCGATATAGCGACGTTCCTTGATGCCCGTGCGCTGCTGAATCCACTCATCCGAAGTGTCCATCAGGACCGCCAAATCCTGGTTGGTGACCACTCGCTCGGGAACATACATTCCTGTCCCGACGACCTTTGCTCGGATCGATCGATTCACCAATTTTGCCCCCCCCAGTCAGAACCGGATAGCACGCTCAGTTACTGTCGAGCACTCAGTTACTGTCGAGCCCTTAGTTACTGTCGAGCACTTAGTTGTTGTCGAGCACGTAGTCGTTGGTCAGCGAATGGCCGGCCTCGGCTTC
>CAWVXN010000390.1:0-3624 GCA_963933695.1 uncultured Myxococcales bacterium
CTCCGGTGACTCCAGCCGGACGGATTACGTACTTCGTACCGGCATTGCTCGGAACGCTCTCATACTGGGGATTGGGATTGCCCCCGAACCCGATCTTCAGCTCGGGGAGGGAAGTGGGAGGACTCGCATTGCCGGGCTGGCTGAGATCGGTGCCCAGAGTTCCCACGTCCACCTGGTTCGAGGGGCCCGTGCTGTACAGACTGGGTCCTACCGAGACCCCGGCCATGAAGTGATTCCCCCGGCGGCTGTCGTCGCTCGAGAGCCCGTGGTGCGCTCCCGGGTTGACGGCCTGGCCGTCCCATTCCGCGGCGCGCATGCCGAGCAGGTACTGAACGACCGCGGTGTCCGATGAGCCGCCGGTACCCTGGGCATGAAACCCCGGGGCGTGCACGACTGCAGGATGGGTGTGATCGTCGAGTCGGCGATAGATTTTGTGGCCCGAACCCGGGTCGTGGGGCCCCCACTCGGGGTTGTTTCCCAGTTCCGTGATGCGTGCGACGCTGGCTCCATCCCACCCAATGCCCCCGGCCTCTGCGGTCAGGTTGAAGAAGGTCGAGCTGCCCCCGGACGCGCATCCCGGGCAGTCGGGAGATTGACTCAAGGAATACGCCTCCGAGGAGAGGCTTCCACCATCGACCAGCGCTCCGTCTTGGACCGCCAGGCTGAAGGCACCCCAGTTCGAGCCCAACGCGGGGAAATGAAGTCCACCGCTTTCGGCGTCGAAACCGATCGTCGCCGCAAGCCCCGAGACGGAAATCGAATAGGCGGTGGGTCCGGCGCTGGGTTTCTTGAAACGTTGATCGTTGCTGATGAATCCGTTCGATTTTCGGTCGTCCTTGGGCTCCAGGGCGAGATCGTATTGGTAGACGACCTTATCGAAGCGGCCGCCAAGAACCGTGGCGGTGAGGGCCATGGTTTGCAGTTGAAAGGACAGGGGGATCGATCCGGCGTGAAGGAAGCCGGTAACGCCCGAAGCCTGAAGCAGATCGAAATCGGCGGTGTTGGCCGGGGAAACCGTCGTGAACTCGACGCTCGTTCTTCCGCGCGGCTCGGGACGCCCGTTGCCATCGTCCGCGTGAAGCGTGTGGCCCGGGGGCAATTGCATGGTCAGGGTGCCCGGGCGGGCGCCCGTCGTGCCCAGGATGACGTTGTCCACCTCCACCGCCAGCCCGTTCAGCGTGCCGGTCATTTTGCCGACGACATAATCCACCGTCGCAACCAGATCGAATCGATTGCCATTAGGCGCAAGATCCAGGCATTGCATGGCGAGCACCGCGACCGTCTCCGGGCTCCAGGAGTCACTGGTCGAGGGTTGCCAGGTTCCCCAGACATCCATCGCCATCCCTTGTCCGGTCCCGCAGCCGCCGCGTGCGATATCGCTCGCGGCCAGGGGGACCACCGCATTCCCGTAGAAGAGGTTTCCCGTCAGGGGATAGAGGTCGAGAGGCGGGGCCAGGAGATCGTCTTCGTCATTGTTGTCTTCGTTGGTCTCCGGGATCTGCTTGTCATTGTCCAAGCTCACCCGTGCGTGAATGGTGTTGTTGTTGAGGCGTGCCCCGGCGAGAAAGGCCTCGAGCCCGGGCACATCGGTCAGTTCCAACGCGAGTGCGAGCGGCCCCTGGGCGGCGGGATAACCCATCCAGCAAGGCTCAAAGAACGAGCCGGACCCGCGGCCGGAAACGTTTTCGCCAGGAATCACGAATGACGCAACTTCCAGTTCGTTGACCGAGTTTCCGAGATTCCACTCGACGAGGCTCAGGCTGGCACTGAAGGCGGGGGGCGGCGCGACTTCCTCGATTCCGACGTCCAGGCTCTCCTGTATGTACGTGCAGTTGACACTGGGCTCCACCGTCAAAGCTACGGATACCAGCTCGGAATCTGCCCGGTACTCAAAGTCATGGCTGTAAGCCACCAGCAGACTGTCCACTTGGAGATCCATCGGCATCTGGGCGAAGAGGGCTCCTGGGAATCCCAAGAGCAGCATCCCGAGCCAGAGAACAATCGAACAAAATCCGTGAGACTTCTTCATTTCCATTCTCCCTTGGGCGAATGTTTTGCGCCCATTGAAGATTCAGTCGAAGAAGCAGGGGAATTCGGATGTGAACTAGATCACAGCTCGAACAGCGCAGAAACTTGCGCCGCCCTTCGGTCCAGTCCACCAGAGCCAGAATGGGTGAGCCCTGCCCTACCCGCATACGTCAGGCCGATGGGGAGGGTCTCAACGGGTCCCTCCGTCCGTGCACAAGTACACCCAGGTCCACCCGAGAGGCCCGGACCCGAAAGGCACGAACCCGACCGGCACGTACCCGACCGGCACCTAGTTCGCTCTCCCCACTTCGACCGAGTCTCGGTGGCTGGAGCTTCGTCCCCGAACCTTCTGCCGCGCTTCTCCTCGCCCTCGGCTTTGCCCCTAAGGCGGCGGGCTCCGGCGGGGGGCAGAGGGCCTTCGCTTTTCGGAGGCCCCGTTGGAGTCGGACCGTGGATCGGTCCCGGGGGATGTCCTCTAATCCCCGGCGCAAGACCGATTCGGAGACCTGGCCTAGCCCGGGAAGAGCATCACCCGGGTCCACCCGAACGGCCCCTACGGGCGCATTCAGTCGTCGTCAATTGGAGGTGCTGGCGTGATGCCGGTGTCTCGCACCCTGAAGCTTCTCATAACTCTCAACAAGCCTTAAGTGCTTGTCGATCCCATCCAGCTTCATGTTTGTTGGCGTTAGTCCAAAGAACCGAAGCTTCCCTGACACACTCGAGATTGCATTGCCTAGATTTTCCTCGCCGTACATGCGAGTAAGGTTGGGGATGTAATTTTGAAGCTCGAGGTCTTCTCCCAGCGTAATGTCGAGCACGGTATCCAAGACTTGGTAAAAGCTTCTTCGCGCGGGTACGTTGTCGTTGTATTGCAAGAAGATTCCCACCCATTCCTTCGCTTCTTGATACTTCCCGAGAGCCAGACAGATGAGCCCTTTGAGTTCGCTGATCGTGCATTTCCCCCACGGAGAATTTTCGTCGAATGCAACCCCAATCAATTCTGGGATCGACGTGTATTCATCAAGCTCACTTTCTTCGAGATTTTCAAGCAGGCACAAAAGAGCCTTGTCATTCAGCGAGTGAATATTGAGTATGTCTGATCTGAAGACGAGCCCTTTGTTCGTGTTGTCCCAAACAAGGTCCTCTGCTTCATAGATTTCCGAATAGCCCGGAACCAAAATCCTGCAGGCATTCGCCCCGAGATCTTCGTAGTCCGCGATGTAGACTTCTTTGCCCAGGTCCCGCAGGATGCCCATCAAGTACTGATATTCTTGCTCCGTCGACCCCGAAAAATTCCAGTCCGAGAATTCATAGTCGGCGGCTTGGCCGAAGAACTTCCAAGAAACCACTCCACTCGAGTCTATGAAGTGCTCAACCATGTTGTCCGGCTCGCGGATGGCAAACTGGTTGAACGTAGGCGGCGGAACATCGTTCAAGCCCTCAAAGCTTCTGCCTTGCATCAATTCGGTCAGGCTTCTTTCAAGAGCCACCTCGAACTTGGGATGCCCCCCAAATGAAGCGAAGGCCCCTCCCGTTTTTGGGTTCATGATAGCGACACACATCACAGGATATTTCCCTCCCAGGGAAGCATCTTTC
>CAWVXN010000391.1:0-3603 GCA_963933695.1 uncultured Myxococcales bacterium
CCTTATCGAAAACTCTATTGAAGGCATTGGCGAAGGCATTCGATTGCTCTACAGGCGCCCGAGAGCATCGGCGATCCTCAACCACCAGACTACCCAGAGAGCTTCGAGGCCAATCCGGAAATTCAGTTTCGACGTGCCGCGGGTTCGGTCCACAAAGAAAAAAGGAATTTCCTTGATGCGGGCACTTTGCTTGACGAAGCGATAATTCATTTCTATCTGAAACGCGTAGCCATTCGAGCGGATACGCTCAAAGCCCATTTTTTCCAACAGATCACGTCGCATGCAGCGGAAGCCGCCTGTCGTATCGGTAATCGGAAGGCCGCTGATTCGTCGGGCATAGACGTTGCCAAACCAGCTGATCAGAATGCGCTCGATGGGCCAGTTCACCACGGTGATGCCGTTCAGATACCGAGAGCCCAGGACCACGTCGTGGGATTGTATTTCCTCGAGGAGTTCCGGAAGGCTGCTGGGCGGGTGCGAGAAATCCGCGTCCATCTGGATCACGAAATCGGCGCCGAGTTCAAGGGCACGGGCCAGCCCGGCTCGGTACGCGGGTCCGAGGCCCTGTTTGCTTTCCCGGTGCAAGACGTGGACGCGGGCTTCATCGGCGGACAGCTTGTCGGCGAGTTCGCCCGTTCCGTCGGGGGATCCATCGTCCACGACGAGAACTTCAAGCCGAGGATCCTGTTCGAGGATCGCCGGAACCAGAATCGGGAGGTTTTCGACCTCGTTGTAGGTGGGAACAACGACGATGGCACGGGTCATCTGCACTCCTCGGAGGCGGCGCTGATAGATTGGCCGGGGGATCAGCCCAAGGTCGACCAAAGAGCTGAGGACGGGAATGACCGGGCGAGACCAGGGACACTTTACTGCTTCCAGCCCGCTTCGGCCAAGCAAACCACAGGGAGAGGCCCGCCCGTCCTATCAAAAGGTGACGGGATATCGGATAGCACTCGTTATCCGCCTTGGATAGGCTCACCCGGTGATCCGTATCTTGCTTCAATTCGTGTTGGTTGCTGCCCTTTTCTCGTCGGCTTCCTTGGGTTCGGCCCAGGGCCCGGATCGGGCGGCGCGAACCGTGCCGATGCACTACGAGCAGCGAGAAATCTCCCAACTGGTGGAAGTGGTCGCCCGGCATACGGGCCGGCGATACATTTTTGGGGATAACCTTCGTGGGCGGGTGACCATTACTGTGCCTGGCCGAGTCAGCGAGGACGAGGCCATTGCCCTGCTGAATGCCGCGCTGCTTCTCAAGGGCTTTGCAGCCCTTCCCGTGGGCGAGGATTCGACGAAAATCGTGGCGCTGACCGAAACCAAGAGCGGCGCCCCCCTGGTGGACGGTCCCCTCGATCCGGAACGCGAGAGACCCATTGCCACCTTGATCCGGCTTGAGCATGCCAATGTGAATAATGTCGCGGTTGCCCTGCGTCCCTATGTGGCCGCCACGGGCGCGGCGCTTCCCTATGGGCCCACCAACAGTTTGATCCTCGCGGGTACCGAAGCCCGGGTTAGCCGGCTGCTCACGATCGTTCGCATTCTTGATCAAGCGGCCGATGAAAGCATCATGGTCCGTACTCTCCGGCATCGGTCCGCCGCGATGATGGCGGAGATCCTTCGGGTGAAGTTCAACTCCGGTCCTGTGGAGTCGAAACATGCCGGAATCTGGAGCGATGAACGAACGAACCAGATCGTGGTGCAAGCTCCGCCAATGAAACTCGAGGCTATGCGGGAGGTGATCCGAGAAATCGATCGCCCGGTGGAAGGCGAAGGTCTTATCCGTGTGGTTCGGATTTTGAACCGGGACGCCGATGACGTCGCCGCGCTTCTCGAGGGTATGCAAAGAACGTCAAGCGGGGGCGGGCCCCAGGCGAGTACACCGGCTCTTGCTGCCATCCGGAGCGACTTGGTAGATCGTCCGTACTCGGTGACCGTCGATTCCGCGACCCGCTCGCTTGTCCTGGCTTCGGATCCCGAGACACTGGGGGTTCTGGTAGAGGTTGTGGGCCTGCTCGATCAATTGCCCCCACGAATTGCAGTCGATGTCATGATTCTCGAGTTGGTTCGGCCCAGCGGATTCAACCTGGGAGTCGACTACTTCTTGCCCGTCCTCGAACCGTCGAGTATTACCGACCCGGCGGTGTTCATCTCTTCGGGTGCAAGTTCAATTCTCAGTTCCCTCACCTCAGCGACCTCCCTGGCGACGGGCGTTCCGTCGGGCCCAGCGGCGAACGAGTCCATATTCGGCCGCTATACCCGGGCCCCCCTCCAGTTGAGCCTCGACCCGGGAGTCGGGGATCCAATCACGATCCTGGTTCCCCGAGAAGACGTCTCCTTCCAGGCTGGCGAATTCTCAGGTGAAACCACCATCTTGATGCGCCCGCATATTCTGGCCATGAGTGGCGAGGAACACGAAATTTTCGTGGGCAATCAGATCCCTGTTCCCACGGGTTCATCGAGTACAGATTTCGGAGAAGTAGGGGTAAATGGTGCCCTGTCGAACAGGCAGATCATTGAGCGCCGGGAAGTGGGGATTGGCTTGACGGTCAAACCCACTGTGGGTCAGGCAGGAATCGTGAACCTCGACTTGAAGCTGGAAATTTCGGAAATTCAATCATCCATTGCGGGCTCCGTGGAGCAAGTCGGACCCACGTTCACCCAGCGGACCATTGAGTCGACATTGAGGCTTTCCCCGGGCGACTACGCGGTCCTGGGGACCAGCAATGGCAGTGGCGAATCATACGCGCGTGTGGGCATACCCTACTTGATGGATATTCCATTTTTAGGATTTTTTTTCGGGAGTGTTTCGACGACCAAGATTGAAAATGATCTTCTGATCGTCGTGGAGGCCCGGGTGATGCGAAGTCCGAGCGAAGACGTGGCGGATACGATTCGTCGAAGGATCGCAATGGAGCGCGCCATCTCCCGGGTGGCCGACCTTGGAGGACTGGATTCCGAACCCTATGCGGTGTTGCTGGAAACGGTTGATCGGGCCTCCAAAGCCAAGC
Organism: uncultured Myxococcales bacterium; assembly: GCA_963933695.1. Lineage (GTDB taxonomy): Bacteria > Myxococcota_A > UBA9160 > UBA9160 > UBA4427 > JAZXM01. The sequence continues at coordinate 3,006 of CAWVXN010000391.1, forward strand.
TGATTGCCGAAGCATTCAGCGAGGATGGCTTCGAGACGGAAGTGACCGACTGGGAGTCCACTGGGGGGAGGCTTTGGGATATCTACCTGACCGATTTCGCAACCTTCGAGTTGGCGAGCGGTGTCGCCGAGAGACTTTACGACGTGGGCTGGAAGCCCGAGGTCACGGTTCTCTCTCCCGAGAACGTCTTGGCGGGTGACTAGCCCGGGTCTTTTGGGATGCCCTGGTTTTTTAGATGGGCCGATTTAGATGGACTGAACGGATGGACTGAACGGACGGGCCGGTTAGATACCCTGGGGCCCGCCCGGGACAAAGAGCGGTTCTACCCCGTAGCGCTCGACGTCGGCCCGAAGTTCATCCTCTTGGTACGCGATCGAGTCGGTCGCTCCGGCATTTCGTGCGGCTTCAAGAGTCGCGGGGAGAAGCGTGGCATCACTGGACGAGTTGAGAAAAAGGCCATCTCTCGACAGGACAAAACGGACCGCTCGTTCAATAGCATCGGGTTCCCGAAGAGGTTCGTACCAGCTATAGCGGGGGCCATCGTCGCCCTGCCATCGCCGGCGTGCAACGGATTTGATGGTCTGGACCGCGACATTCC
>CAWVXN010000392.1:0-3592 GCA_963933695.1 uncultured Myxococcales bacterium
GGACTACTCTGCGTCCCGGTGACCCGGCCCAGTCGTGTTGCCCGTAGAAGTGATTTTACCGCCGATCAGATAAGGAGCCGTTGCATGGCCGGAATTCGAACAACAGGAGCGACCCTTTTAACCGCCCTATTGCTGGCGGGGTCGGTCCAGGTCGTCTTAGCTCAACAGGACGCCGAAGGAACGGGCCCGGGATTCAAGCAGGGTGACATTATCACGTACGAGAACCTCGACGCCCTGAAGTCCTATCTCCCCGATCCGTTCTGGGATAACCGAGATTTCTTCTTCTACGAAGGAATGCAACTCGAGATCGGTCCCTTTTACCGGGACTACTCCGGCCCCGAAGCCTACAAGGCCGCCACCGAGCGAGGGCGCGGCCAGGCGCGCATTGGTCCCGACAACAGCCTGGAGAACTTTGAGTCGGGCCGTCCTTTCCCCATGGATGAAATTGACTGCGCGACGGATCCCCAGGCGGGGGTCAAGATCATGTGGAATTTCGACTACGCATGGGCGGGTGCCGGGGGTAACGCGAGCTTCTATTACTCTTACTGGGATCGCGGAGAGGAATTGCCGCTCTACTACGAGGGGGATTCCAAGAGCGTTTTTCTATCCCACCGGGTCGAACCCAAATACGAGAAGAGCAAGGGCGACGTGTTCCGCAATGAAAAGCGCAAGAATGCTTTCGGGGTGGACGTAACGGCACCCTTTGATGCCCGGGGCATCATGCTGATGTCCTATCGCTACAAGACCACGGATCTCCCGCGCAGCCAGGCCAAGAACGATGATACCTGGGTCTACCTTCCAACCCTTCGCCGAGTACGGCGTATCTCTACCGCTCAACGAACTGATTCGATCTCGGGTACGGACTTTACCTTCGACGACCTGAACAGTTTCGCGGGGATCGTTCCGCAATACGAGTGGGAATGTCTGGGCGAAGTGGACCTGATCGCGCCCTCGAATACCAAGGTTCTGGGATTCCCCTACGAGCGGGACCACAACTTCGGCCCCTATGGCCTGTCTTTCGCGGATGACCGATGGGAAGTGCGAAAAGTGATGAAGGTCCGGATGATCCCCAAAAATGAGGATCACCCCTACCACCACAAGGACATCTACATCGACAAGCAGAGCATGAGGGCCCTCTACTCCTTTGCGTACGACCAGAAGGAGGAACTCTGGAAGATCATCTGGCACAACAAGCGCTGGAGCGGGGAGGAACTCACCGAGGACTACTACCCCGGCTGGGAAGGCGTCCCGGAGCCTCGAGCCCACCAGATGGTCAGCGACATCATTACCAATGTACAGACGGGTACAGGCAATCGCATCGAGTTCTGGGATGCGAATGGCGTGCCCTTCAAGAGCAAGGGCAAGATCCGGCGCTATATCGATGTCGGTCGCTTGACGAAGGGGCGTTAGCGAGTCGATGAGCGATTTTTTCGAGCGTTGCCTTACTTTTGGGCCCATGGTTTCGGCGTTGGTGTTGGCGTTGGCGGGCGTGTTGCTGCTGGGGGCCTGCCACGAGGTTCATCTGGATTATACCCAGGAGCCCGGAGACATCGTTCTCTTCGATGATCTGTATTCGGTTTCCATACCCGACAAAGATCACGCGGTTGCTGTGGGATATTACGGAAGCGCCTATTTCAGTGAAGATGGAGGTGAGACCTGGAGTCGAGGCGTGACCGATACGCTGACCTCCCTCTACAAGGTCTCCATGGCGGATGCCGCTCATGGTTGGGCCGTGGGTCAGCGTGGGCTCATCCTTCGAACCGATGATGGAGGGAAGCATTGGGAGCGGCAAGCGAACCTCAAGGAGAGCGAAGGCGTTCACCTCTTCGGGGTAGCCGCCATCGACGCCAATACTGCGGTGGCCATCGGTGAGTGGGGAACTCGAATCCGAACCGAAGACGGCGGAAAAACATGGGTCGATCACTCCTTTACGGTCAGCGAGACCCACCCGATGTTCCAGTGGCTCTCTCCTTTTGAGCAGGAGAAGGTCCGTAACGGCGAGACGGTGTACGAAGACGTTGGCCTGAACGATGTCTATTGCCTGCGAGCTCCAAGTCGCCGCTGCTGGTTGATCGGCGAATTCGGCTACATCTTCTATTCGGACGATGCGGGCGAGACCTGGGAGAAGTCCAATATCGAGGGCTCGCGCGAAATCGCTCCGCTTCGCTTCGGATACAACGGGATCGAGTTCGATCCGTCCTATATCCCCGAACTCGGCTCTTTTGTGGAGAGCCTGATTGATGAAGGCCATCTCAATGTTGCCGTGGAGGGAGTGGCCAGCGAAGGGGAGGTCGAAGAGTTCGGTCGGGGGGGTGATCCCTTCGAGTTCTTCGAGACTCTGGAAGCGCGTATGCAAGAGGTACGGACGGTTCTCGAGGATGCGGGGCTTCAGTCCGAGAGGGTGAGGCTGCGGGGACAGCCGCCCTGGGACTACGAGGATTACCTGGCCAAGGATCCGAATTTTCTGGAGCGCTACTACGCGAGCAGACTTTTCGAATATCCAGGCGTGAAGGTTCGAGTGATCCAGAACCCGATTCTCTTTACCGTGCGGTTTCGCGACGAGGAGAATGGAATGATCTCCGGTCTGGGCGGTGTGACCCTTTCTACGCGTGACGGCGGCCGGAATTGGGCTTACAGCAAGGTCGACCGCAAGCTGGCGGTTTTTTCCGTGGCCTCAGTGGCCGGGCGTGCGGTTGCGGTCGGGGAGAAGGGACTGGTTCGATTTTCCTCCGACGAGGGCCAAAGCTGGCAATCTCCTTCTGAAGACGAATTTCCGGAAACCTTTACTTTCATGCGCGACATGGACTTTGATCCCAGCGGCAAGGTCGGGTTGGTGGTCGGGCAGGCGGGCCGGATCTTGCGGTCGGGAAACGCCGGTCTCAAATGGGTGAGGGTCCTGCCCCCGACAGAAGAGGTCGATGGGGAAGGCTGAGAGTTTGCGGGGCCGCCGAAGCCAAGCCACGCGGATCTCGTTTTATTTACGGGTGGGGACTCTAGAGTCCGCAATTTTCTATAGACGTTATCGGTGAGTCGGGAAGACCGTTCTCGGAGCCCTAAAGGGGCGTGCACGGTGCCTTTGCGGCGGGGCGATCGTATGGCAGGATCGAACGACAGCAATTGCCGAATCGTCGCCATCGGCGCGTCCGATGAGCACGCGGAGCCTCTGGCCGAAGCCGCGCAAGCGGAGGCTTGGGAATTGCTTCGCTATCCGACTCTTTCGGAAATCGCTTCCGATTCCAAGGGCGCCGAGCCCGATATCGTTCTGCTTTCCCTGGTCTCCTTCGATAGCGCACTGGTTCGCCAGGCGGTGGAGTGGGTGGAAGACCGGTCCAAGGGGATTCGCCTGCTGGTTGCGCTGGAGGCAGCGGCCCAAGGTGAGGTTGACCAAGCGATCGCGGCCGGGGCAGACGAATGCCTTGTGGCGCCCTTCGGCGACGGTGCTCTGCGGCGAAGCCTCGTGCGATTGGTCGATGGGCGAAGGGTGGCCATTCGAAGTCTCTTTCTCCACGAGACCATTCGCATCATGGAAGACTGTCGCCCCTTGGCGTATTGCCTCGAGCCCGGACAACTCTACCCCCTGACCCTTGAACTC
>CAWVXN010000393.1:0-3592 GCA_963933695.1 uncultured Myxococcales bacterium
GGCGCCGCAGCCGATAAAGCCGATTCGCTTGGATTCGAGTGGGCTCGTCATGGAATCCTCCTGTTCATATTGCTTGGGCTTTGGCTTAGGTTTTGGCTTCGGTTTGGGTTTTGGATTCGGTGTCTGGGCCGGCCTGGCGTTCTCCGAAGAGGTCGGTCCCCACCCGTATCACCGTGGACCCCTCGGCGATGGCCACTTCCAGATCGGCCGACATGCCCATGTTGAGATGGTGGAGCGTTTTGCCTCCGGGCGCGTGGGAGAGGGTATCGCGCAGGCCACGCAATCGCGCAAAAGTGTTGCGGGAGGACTCGGGGGTCGGACCCGGCGCGGGCATTGTCATCAATCCCACGACTCTAACCCCGGGCAGGGAGGCACAGTCATCCAGCAACTCGGCCAGGGCATCCTCCGAACAACCCGATTTGCTCTGCTCAGCGCTCAAGTTCACCTGCAGGTAAATGTCGACCACGTCCCCGGCCGCCAGGGCCCGCCCGGACAGGGCCCGGGCCAGCCGAATCGTGTCCACCGTATCCACGGAGCGGAAGACCTCGAGGGCCTGGGCCGCCTTGTTGCGCTGAAGATGGCCGATCATTCGCCAGCGGGGCGTCGGGGTCGGTGCCCCGGCAAAATGATCCCGCAAGCGTTGCTCGAGCAAGGGATGGATTGTTCGAGCCGCCTGGACGTAGTTCTCGCCGAGATCGCCGAGCCCCGCGCACACCGCGGCGGCAATCCGATCGACGGGCTGACGCTTACAGGCCCCCACCAGGGTCAACTCGGAAGGGTTTCTCCCCGCGCCCGCGCATGCGGTTTCGATGCGTTGGCGCACGGCCGCCAGCCGAGCGCTGGCCTCGGCCAGGAGTTGGGGGTCGAGGCGGGTACTCATGCTTTTTCTCGGATGGCGCGATCCGCCGCCTCGGCGAGCATGGCCAGGGTTTCGTCTGCGGGCAGCCCGATCACGTTGGATTCGCTGCCGATCACCCGAGTCACGAAGCGCCGTCCCTGGCCTTGGAGCGCGTAGGCCCCGGCCTTGTCGAGGGACTCACCACAAGCCACGTAGGCGCGAATTTCAGTCTCATCGGCCGGCCGCATCACGACCTCGGAGGTCACGGCAAGGCTCAGGTCCGGTCCGCCTAAGGCGTCGACCACTGCGACGCCGGTCATCACTCGGTGGCTTCGTCCCGTGAGCCGTCCCAGCATTTTCACCGCATCCTCGGCGTCATGGGGTTTGCCGATAGTCCTTCCGTCAAGAACGACGACGGTGTCCGACCCCAGAACCCAACGGCGAGGGCCTTCGGGGAGCGTCTTGGCAACCGCCCACGCCTTGGCCAAGGCCAGCCGGACCACGAGTTCTTCGGGAGGCTCGTCCGGGAGCGCGGTCTCGTCGAGGTCCGGCGGGCGAATTTCAAACTCCAGGCCCAAGCGCGTCAGGATTTCCCGTCGCCGAGGCGAGCCGCTGGCCAGGACCAACTGGCCCGGCGCAATCGGAACGGGATGATCGCCCGGTGGGGGCTGGGTTTGCGTCATGGGATTCAAAAATCCGTTTCGCCGCCGGTGTGAGGGGCATATCCAGGGGCGAGTTCTCGTGGAGCCGCCAGTTCTACAGGAGCGGCCAGTTCTAAAGGAGCCGCCATTGTGCGTCACCCTGTGCGTCACCCTGTGCGTCACCCAGTGCGTCACCCGGGGATGCCGAGACCCGGCCCTCGGCTTCGAGTTTCCGCAGGTGAGAGGTCACAGATTGGCCGGCGGCGGCGTGTAGGCTCTCCGGGTAGGCGGCATAGATGATCTTCACGATCCCCACGACGCGATCGGCCCCTTCTTTGAGAGCGGCGAGTATCTGGGCTTCGCGCTGGAGTCGGTGTGCGATGTATTCGCGGATCTTGGCGCAGGCGTCTTCCACCTGGGGACCGTGGGCGGGAAAGATCTTTGCCGGGGCAAGGGCGAGAAGGCGTTCGAGGGAGCGGAGATAGTCGCCAAGATCGCCACTCTGGGCCGGAATCACAGTGGTCCCGACGCCGAGGACATTGTCCCCAGTGAACAGCCCCGACTCCTCCTCGAGGAGGAAACAGAGGTGATCCGGGGCGTGACCGGGGGTATGAAAGCCGCGGAGGGTTGCGCCCTCGGTTTCGATCACGCAGTCATCACTGAGTTCGGTAATCGGAAAGCGATAGGGGGCATCGAAGGTGGGGTCGGGCAGCTTGCTGACGCGAAGGGGACCCATACGGTCGAGAATCGACTGGACCCCACCGATATGGTCCGGGTGGCCGTGGGTGAGAACGATCTCCTGGAGAGCTCGGCAGCCCGCAAACTCCATGGCGCTTTCCAGCACCGGGAGGTAGTCGTCCCGGCCATCGCCGGTATCGAGCAGGATTTGCGATTCGCCCGTGCCCACTAGGTAGGTGTTGGTTCCCGGCCCAGTAAAGGCGCCGGGGTTCTGGCCCAGGGCTGTGACAACGCGATCCGACCAGCGGTCAAGGTTGGGCATTTGCATGCCGAGCATGAGGGCAGGAGAGGCTCCCGCCGAGTCTTTACTTGTCAATTCGCGTCTCCTTGGGGACCGGGGTGGGCGGCTATTGGCCAGCGACGGTCATGCGTGCCACGCGGAGGGGAGGGGCGGCGACTCGGCCGCGCCAGACCAATTCGGAACCCACCGCATCGACCTGCATCAACATGTCCCCAAGATTCCCGGCAATGGTGATCTCTTCGACGGGGTAGGCGATCTGGCCCGATTCGATCCAGAGCCCGCTGGCCCCTCGTGAGTAATCCCCCGTTGTCGGGTTGAACCCCATGCCGATCAATTCGGTGACGAGGAGGCCGCGCTCGGTATCCGCGATGATTTCTTCGAGGGTCCCCGAGCCCGGCTCGATCCAGAGGTTGGTGGCGCCGACCCCGGGACCGCTGCCGGCCCCGCGCGAGGCATTGCCCGTGGACGGCAGCCCGAGTTTACGGCCCGAGTAGGTGTCCAGCAGCCAGGATTGCAACTGGCCGCTCTCAACCAGGACATTGCGCCGAGTGGGGAGGCCTTCCCCGTCGAAGGGTTTGCTTCCCAGGCCTCCTGGCAGTCGGCCGTCGTCGATGACGGTGATCTGGCTCGAAGAAATCGTTTCACCCATGGCGGCGGACAGAAAACTCGACTCGCGATAAATCGAGTAACCGCTCAGGCAGCCGGCCAACTGGCCCAGCAGGCTGGGCGCCGTGAGCCCATCGAAGATGACAGGGACTTCGCAGGTGGGCACCGATCGGGCCCCCAAGCGGCGGACCGCGCGCTCGGCCGCCTTACGCCCAACCGCCGCGGGATCCTCGAGATCCTCCATCCGGCGCCCCACGGTCATCCAATAGTCCCGCTGCTTGCTCCCGCCCTCGCTGGCCAGGGGTTCGCTGAAGAGCGAGTGGTAGGCGCTTGCATAGCTTCCGCCAAAGCCCTCGCTGTTTCGGTAGATGATTTCGGAGAAGTCGGAGCCCGCTTGGCTGCCCTCGGAGTTGTCGATTCGGGGGTCCGTGGCTCGGGCAGAAGCTTCGGCGCTGCGCGCGTCCTCGATTCGTGCCTCCACCGTGGCGTTGCGGTCCCGGGCATCCATCAACTCCAGATCTGGAATTT
>CAWVXN010000394.1:0-3560 GCA_963933695.1 uncultured Myxococcales bacterium
GATGCGCTTTCCGACAGGGGGCTTCATGACAGGGCGCTTCATGACGGGGGTATGAGAAGACCCAGACCCGGAGCAGAACTGCAATATTATCCCCAGCAGTCCATCCCGCCGAGCCGATGACACGCGTCGGGGGATGGATTGTCTGGATCGATTCTGCCCTGGCACGACTTCCCTCGACTCCTGGGCTGTACCCGGGTTCGCCCCGAACCTACGCCTAAGGATGCCTGAACGTATAGCGAACGATCCGCTCGGCGGCTGTGCGATCCTGCCGGATCGGCGGAACCGATATGCGTATCTGTTTTGCGGTTGCGAGACTCGATGCGGTTGAGCGATGCTCGCCCGAATGAGGATGTTCGTCAAGCCGAGCCTGGCTCTCTGCTTCGCGCTCTCGATGCTTATTGTGGGCAAGGTCGCGGCCGAGCCCGAGAAGAATTCCGCACGCTGGGTTCCCGGGTTCTCGTTCCAGAGCGGTGTCAACGCGCAAAACGGAACCGGCACGCTGAGCACAAGCGATGTCTTGGACCCCTACAACCCGGGGGCAAGCTCTACCCTCGACTACTCGCTGATTTTGCCCGGTACACCTCAGGACGCGAGTTCGCGGCTCATGACCCCCTACGGAGGCATCTCTGTTGAGATCATGACGCCTACCCACGGTGCCCTGGGTGATGCCGAAGCCCGGAGCCTTCGCGGATTCGCGCACATCGATCTGAGCTACAGCTTCGGCCCCGACTACAACTTGCCCGCAACGGGCAATCCAGGACCATTCATCTCGGCCATTCCATCGAGCGCTTCCCTAACCCAAGGGGCGATCATTGGACAAGGGGGGCGAACGATTATCTCGGTCAACCCCTTTCTGCTAACAGCGGGAGCCGGAGTCGCCTTCAGCTTCCGAGCGTGGGACCGGGTGATGCGAATCAAGCCGTCTATGGAGTATCTCCGCCAGGAAATTTCGTTGCGGGGCTTGGCGAGGCGCGCTGTCCGGGTCGACCCAACTCCGAATGCGCTGCCCGGGACGCCCGACGACACCTACTTTCGTACCGTCAACCTTTCCGGCCAGACATCGCGTGTCTATCACGGCTTGGGGCCCGGCCTTGAAATCGAAGTCGAGACAGGGCGAGCGGGTAATTTTGTGGTCGCCCTCTACGCCTCGGCCAAAGCGTGGACCTTCCTCAATAACGAAGACCTGCGCGTTGAGACCTTCAATGACGATACGTTGAACTGCCCGCCCCCGCCGCCGGGCCAAGTCAACTGCTCGTCCGAGAGCGCGACCTTCGGATACTCCCAGAACGATTGGGCCTACGGAGGAAGCTTGGGCCTACGGTTTCGCTGGTCCCCCGAGTGAAGCACCGATAGACAGCCGGGGGTTCTCCAGTGTCGAGTAGCCAGAGCATGTTCGATCCGCGTCGCTTCATCGAGCGCCTACCTGAATTTCTGCCCGAAATTCTCGCCCATGCGGCCTTTGGCGCCATGGCAGTCCTGTTACTGCTGGCGGCAGGCCAACCCCTTCTGACCGATGACACGTGGCTGCATCTCGCACTCGGCAAGGCCTACGCGGCCGAGGGGCCTTGGCTGAGTGCCGATCCCCTGCTCGCCCAAGCGCTCGGTCCGCCTGCACCGACCGCTTGGTTGTTCGATGTGGGGCTTTTCGGAGTCGAGCGCTGGGCGGGTTTTACCGGCTTGCGCGCGGTCCACGTGGCTGGAGTGGCCGCGATTCTGGCCTTGGCGTGGTCGCTGCTGCGGCGGGCCAGCGGCTCGCGGCTCTTTGCCAGCCTGGCCAGCGGGCTCTTCATTGCCCTGTCCGCGTACCGGCTGATCCAATTGCGTCCCCACCTGCTCACGATGCTGGCCGCCCTGGGTCTCTACTGGCTGCTCCTCGAAGGCACGTCGCCCCCCTCGCGCAAACGAATCGCCGGGGCAGTACTTCTCTTTGCGATTTGGGCCAATGTCCACGCAGCCTTTTTGCTCGGCCCGTTGCTCGTGGGCACAGCATTCGCGGGGGGACTGATCGCCATGCTCTGGGGCGACGCCGAGACCCGGGAGCGAAGCCGGGGCCGAGCCATCGGACTCGCCGCCGCAGGGGGCCTTGGCGGGCTGGCGACGTTCTTGAATCCAGGTGGCATCCAGCCCCACCTGGCCTGGTTCGTTGCAGGGCGAGAAACCCCGGAACTCGCCCGAGTGGGCGACGAGTGGAGCGCGGTGGACCTGTTCGTATTCCCGCTGCCCGGCCTTCCTCCCAGCCCACTGGCCTGGCTGGTTTTCTGGGGGCTGATCCTTGCCGTGCTGGCTCTCACCGTCCATGCCGTACGCCGGGCTCGCCGACTTCCCAACGGGAACGAAGCCCAAGCTTCGGTCGATCCGGCCTTGTTGTTTGTCGCGTTGCTCTCCCTGGCCCTTCCACTGATCGCCGTGCGCTTCCTCTGGCTTGGGATATTCCCGCTCCTCTTGCTCGCCCATGCCCTTCGTCCCTGGCTGCGCGCGCGGACGCAAAAGAAATGGGGCCCGTGGATCGGGGCCGGCGCTTCGCTGCTCCTCCTCCCGGCGTTGCTGAACTGGGGAACTGGTTCGCTGATCCTCGCGACTCTACCCGGCACGTGGGCGGGATACGCTGAGCCTTATCGAGCCGGGAAATACCACGCGGACCTGATCTGGATGCTCGACGATGCGAGGCTTCAGGGAACGGCCTTTACCGACTACCACATGGCGGGCTTCGCGGGCTACTGGCTCGCCCCCGATGTCCGCACCCTGGTCAACGGCACACTCAATGTCTCTCAGGACGTGATTGCCGCCAATCTCCCGCTGCGCCAGCGCCGGGGCCAACGCGAAGGCGAAACCTATACCGAGTTGCTCGATCGTCACGGAGTGGATCTCTTTCTCGGCATACGCTTGCCCCGGGCGGCAGACTCAACCCGGCCCTGGTTCTACACCACAACCCACTTGGAGCGAACACCGGGCTGGATTCCGATCTTTCGAAACCTCACCGGCGCCATTTACCTCCGGGCAAACGCGAAGAATCAGCCGAACCTCGATCGAGTTGTCGAATACTACGCCGAGCAGGAAGTGCCCTTCGACCCGGCCGTGGGTTTCGATGCCGAGCAGGTGATCCGAAAGAACCGCACCTGGGCGATCCTTCATGGGCTGATCCCCAGGCATTTCGGCGCGATTGCCAAGGCCGCCTACGGCTCGGATCCCACTACCAAGGTGCAAGGTCGGGGTACCCTCGCCGCGATCTATGCCGCGCTCGGACTGTACGAGCGCGCCATCGGAATCGACTTTAAACGTCTGGAAAAAGACCCCGATGTCATCGCAGTCCGGCGCCGCGTGGTCTGGTGCCTGCTTCGACTCGGCCGAGTGACCGAAGCCCTTGAATTCGCCGAACCCCTGGGCGAAACACCCGCCGCCGATCTGCTCTCCCATCGGATCCACGATGTGGCACACGAAGTCATCGACGCCAGCGAGGAGACACGCGCGGGGCTGATCGCGCGTCTTCCGGTACTGAGCTACGCCGAGGCCTCGGCGCTCGTCGGCGGCCTGGCGATTCCCGCTCCCCGCATCCCCCCCCG
>CAWVXN010000395.1:0-3553 GCA_963933695.1 uncultured Myxococcales bacterium
GGTTCGTTCAATCTCATCAAGAAGTTCGGTCCGCTTTTCGTCCACGCCGACCTCGTGCTTTCGCAGGATTGCGAGAATCAGCCCTTGTCGGTCTCCAAAGTGATATTGGAGTGCCGTCGAGTTCCGCTGGTCGGCGTCGCGGTTGATCTCGCGCAAGGACACCGCGTAAATTCCTCGCTCAGCAAAAAGACGTTCGCCGGCGCGGATGAGTTGAGCGCGAGTTTCGTCGGCGTTTCGGGGCATTGGGGTCCTTCAAGCGCTGGCGAGGCTGGACCGCGATGTTATCATGCATTCGCATTAATTAAACTTCTTGCTCCCGTTTTCCGAGTGGGGAGCCCCGAAGCAACAATCCATTTAGCCAGACTATGAGGAGTGCGCCATGGCCGGTCTTGAGACCGTTGATGCGATGTTCGACCTGAGGATGTCCGAGGGAGCAAAGCCGCTTTTTGAAAAGGTGAAAACTTTCATCAAGGATGAAGTTCAGCCGATTACCGCCGAATTTTTTCGTCTTGGAGAAGGTCGCGAGGAGCGCTGGTCGTGGGCTCCCGGTCAACTCGAACTGCTGGACGGCGTGAAAGCCAAAGCAAAGGCCCAGGGCCTCTGGAACTTTTTCCTACCCGATGATGCAACAGGGCAGGGGCTCTCCAATTTGGACTACGCCTACATCGCAACGGAGCTGGGGAAGAACCCTCTCGCTTCGGAATGTTTCAACTGCGCGGCCCCGGATACGGGCAATATGGAAGTTCTCGAGCGTGTCGGAACCGATGAGCAGAAGAAGAAGTGGCTGGAACCGCTGCTCAATGGCGAAATTCGCTCGGCCTATGCGATGACCGAGCCAGATATTGCCTCGTCGGATGCAAAAAACATCGCATGCCAAGCTCGGCTCGATGGTGATGAGTGGGTGATCGACGGTGAGAAGTTTTATATCTCTGGAGCAGGTGATCCGCGCTGCAAGATTATGATCGTGATGGTTCAGACCGACCCGGACGGGCCGCCGCATACGCGCCAGTCTCAGATCCTAGTGCCCACCGACGCGCCTGGCTTTGAGATCCTGGGGCCGATGTGTGTGTTTGGAAAGGACGATGCGCCCCACGGTCATATGCATATTCGTTTCAATAACTGCAGGGTCCCCAAGGAAAACATTCTGCTTGGCGAGGGGCGGGGCTTTGAGATCTCTCAGGTTCGTCTGGGCCCGGGAAGAATTCATCACTGCATGCGCTCCATCGGCGCTGCCGAGCGGGCTATTGAGTTGATGTCGAAACGGGGCATTTCTCGGAAAGCCTTTGGGAAACCCATCGCGCAGCTCGGGAAGAATATCGAGACCATCGCAAAAGCCCGGATTGATATTGAGTCCATGCGCATGATGGTTCTCAAGGCCGCCAAGGCCATGGATGTTCTCGGGAATGTCCAGGCCCGTGTCTGGGTGAGCGCCGTCAAGGCGATGGTGCCTGTCAGGGTCTGTCAGATCATCGACGAAGCGATTCAGATTCACGGGGCGGCGGGTGTTTCCCAATGGACTCCGTTGGCAGATATGTACGCGGGTCAGCGGACATTGCGGCTGGCTGATGGGCCCGATGAAGTGCACTGGTTCGTGGTGGGTCGTGCCGAACTTGCCAAGTGGTCGGACGATGGCGCCATGGACTACAACCCGAAAGAGGCTTTCATGAGTTCCCCGGCTTTCAGCGGCCCCTGAGTATTTTCCAGCCCGTTGTCCGCTGGATTGCCCGGCCAAGGGCGAAGGGGGGACGGGCTGGAACGCGCCACGGGCAGGTTGTGTGGGTTTGAGGCTGAGGGCTCGCGGCCCTGTGTGCGGCGACTGGCAAGGCCAGGGAGCGAGCTCTGTTGTGTTCGGGTGAAAATACGTCGTAGACTGACCAAATAGGGGGGCGGAATGGGTTGGCTGAGTCGTTTTTTTCCGGCAAAACGAGAGGGCGAGCCGAGCCTCGGCCAAGATCTCGGCCGGGTGGACGACTACTTTTCCAAGGTCGGGGTGATCGCCCTGCGACTCAACAAACCCCTCGCCGTTGGAGATAAGATTCGGGTTAAGGGCCATACCACCGACTTTACTCAGCCGGTGAAGTCCATTCAGATTGATCACGAGGCCGTCGACCGGGGCCGACGCGGCGCGGCAGTGGGTATCAAGGTCAAGAAAAAATGCCGCCGGGGCGACCACCTCTTCAAGGTCTCCGAATAAGCTCTGATCCGGGATCAAAACCAAGGGAAACCGTCGGCATGGGGCGGGCGGGTGCCTACCGGGGGCACACAGCATGGCTGCAACTCGTGGCTACAACTCATGCCTAGAGCTGACTACAGCCGATTGCCTACACCTGCCGCGTAGACCCCGGCAGGCCAGTGACTACTCGGGCTGAGGTCTGGCAACTTCACGGTAGAGGTTCTCTAGGTCTAGGATCAGTTGGCTGGAAACCCGAACAGAGTCCTCGGAGTCTCCTGGATGCCCGTCGGAAATCTTGGCCGCGATGGACCGGTACATGAGCTTATAGGACGAGGTCTTCCTGATCCGCTTGCGCCTGATGACCCGAAGGCCATTCTCAGAAAAGTACTGAGAACTGTTCGTCACTTTGACGGTGACCCCTTTGCTGCGCATTTCGATGTAGTCCTGCAGCCCGATTCGCTGGCTCCCCGTATCGGTCAGGACCATCGTAAAGTACGCGCCGTTCTCGAGGGCAACGGAACAATTGATTGTTCCGTCATCCCCCGTTCCAACCTGGGTGGATGTCACTTCGCAGTAATCGTTCAGGTGAAGGAAGTGATCGATCCAATGGCAACCATTTGAGATGAGGCGACTCTTGGAGTTCGGCCAGCGATACCAGTGCATCGCGGGAAGAGGGACCTCGTAGACGATGCAGCTGTAGTTGATCGGATCGCCCGCTCTGTAGTCAAGGTCCTGAAGCGCCAACGCGTTAAAGGAGGAGTACCGCTTGTGAAAGCACGCAAAGAGGCCTCCCGACTCTTTTCCCATGGAGGCGAGAAGCTCCTGGAGCTGAGCTTTGTCGACGGCGACTGGTTTCTCGATAACCGCGTAGGCACCTTTTCTCAAGGCCTCGGAGGCAAGGGGCGCGTGTGTATGATGGTAGCCAGCGAGGAAGTAGACGTCGAAATCTTCGGTGGGTCGAGGCGTTGGTGAAGAGTCCCAGCAAGGCAGCTTGCCCCAACCCACTGGCACCTGGATGGGATCTACTTCGTGAATGGCTTCGACGTCGATGAATTTACGCACGTTTGGAATGATGTTGGTTTTGGCATAGTGGCCATAGCCAAAGAGGACGGCTCTCTTCTTCTTGCCCGTTGAAGCTACAAATGTGCCGAGGGTGGAATGGATTTCACGGACTGGAGTCGGGGCTTCGATAGAGAGTTCCTGTGCCTGACTCCAGTCGAAGCCTTGGGCGAAGCGATGCAACTCTCGTCTGAGATTAGCGGAGTCTTCCGGAAGAAAATCTTTACCCGAGTACTCGCTCCACTCCCGGAGCCTATTCCACCAGTCCTCGTCGGGTAGCGGAGTAGAAGAATGGGCGACATAGAGGAGCTGATCGTTTTT
>CAWVXN010000396.1:0-3529 GCA_963933695.1 uncultured Myxococcales bacterium
TCTTTCGCAACCCCGCCATGCTCGCCAAGCAGGTGGCCACCCTGGATCAGATCGCCGGAGGGCGGGTCATCATGGGGCTCGGAGCCGGCTGGTTTAAGCCCGAGTTCGAGGCCTATGGGAACCCCTTTCCTCCATTGGGAGCGCGCATGCGCGGCCTTGAGGAGTACGTCCAGATCCTGAAAAGCATGTGGCAGAACGAAATCACGACATTCGAGGGCGAATTCTTCCAAGTCAAGGAGGCTCTCTGCGAACCCAAGCCGCCGCGCCGGCCGCCGATCTTGATCGGAGGAACTGGAGAGAAGGTCCTGATGGGGATTGCCGCTCGCTACGCAGATATCTGGAACAACATGGCGATCACCCAGGCCCAGCTCGGCCCAAAGATCGAAGCCCTCCACAAGCGCTGCGCCGACGTCGGCCGGGATCCCGCCGAAATCCAAGTCTCCCAGCAATGCGTCGTCATCATCGAGGAAACCGAAGAGGCCGCCAAGGCGTCTCTTGCAAAGGCCGGGAAAATCTACGGAGGCCATATGGGCGCTGGGCTCGAGGAACACGGAATCTGGGGCACGCCGGAAAGGGTGATTGAGTGCATCGAAAAGCATCGCGCACTGGGTTGCACGAGCTTCCTGATGGAGTTTTTCGGTCGCGACACCCGGATTCCCGCGCAAATATTCGCAGAACAGGTGCTGCCCCAGTTCCGCGCCTGAGAGTGAATCGCCTGAAAAGCTTCAGCCCTAGCCGCCATCACCCGATCGATACATCAGGAATCCCCAGGGAGCGGAATCCCCGAGATGGCTCCGGCCGACTCGCCACGTTGCTGTTATCATTCAATTTTATGAATCTACCCACCCAACCCATGCGATTTCTCATTGGACTCCTGCTGCCCCTCGCGCTCTTTCTGCAGAGCGGAGCGGCCATCGCGGCGAAGGCCGAGCCCCAGCTCAGCTGCTCCAGAATCCCCGAACTCAGCCGCACCCTGCTGCACAAACACATCAGCTTTCATTACGTGAACGACGAACTTCGCCAGCGCGTCGTCGACACCTACGTCAAGCGCTTGGATTCATCCAAGAGCCTCTATCTCGCTGGAGAGGTTGAAGCCCTCAAGCTGAAATTACGCGGTGTCATTCAGCAGATACGCGACGACAATTGCTCGGCTCTACTCGAAATCCAGCTGGACCAGATTGTCCGCTACGAGGCCCTGCAGAAATTCGCCACTGAATTATTGGCCAACGATGACTATGAGCTCGATACCGAGGCGGTTCTAATCATCGATCCCGACAAGCGATCCTATGCCATTGATGCCAAAGGCCGGGATGAACTCGTCACCAAGCTGATCCACTTCCAGATGTCCAACTATGTGAGCTCCGACATGGACCTGGTCGAAGCACGGGAGAAACTGACCCATCGCTACGAGTTGATGACGCGACGTGCGAACGAAAAGACCAACGAAGATCTCTACGCCTCTTACCTCGATGCTTTCGCAACGGCTCTCGACCCGCACTCAAATTACCTCTCCCAAGAAGTCCTCGAGGATTTCCAGATCAGCATGGGGCTTTCCCTTGAAGGCATCGGCGTCGCCCTGTCCACACGAGACGGCTACTCGGTGGTGGAAAAGGTGATTCCCGGCGGAGCAGCTGCAGGCCTCAAGGTGCTCGAACCCCAGGACAAGATCATCGCTGTCGCCCAGGACGGTGAGGAATCAGTTGACATCATCGACATGGCTCTACGCGATGTGGTTCGGTTGATCCGAGGGAAACGCGGCACCACCGTCCACTTGACGGTCCTTCGCCAGGGCGACACGGCTGAACGTTTTCAAGTCAGCATCGTCCGCGACAAAATCAATCTGGAGGAGCAAGCCGCCAAGATCCGCTTTGAAGAAGTCGAGGTCGGCGGCGAACCGCAAAAGATCGCGGTGCTCGAGCTACCCTCCTTCTACGGGGGCAACGATCCCAGTGGCCGACAAAGTTCTGCGGACGTGGCGGCACTCATCGATGAGGCAATAAAAGAGAAGGCTGTAGGCCTTGTCCTGGATCTGTCACGCAACGGGGGCGGGTTGCTGGACACTTCAGTGGACATCGCGGGTCTCTTCATCGAAGAGGGCGGCATCGTCGCCGTTCGCGATACATTCTCCCAAGTTCAAGTACTGCGGGACCCCAACTCCCGAATCGCCTGGGATGGGCCCCTGGTTGTCCTGATCTCCAGGGTCAGTGCCTCGGCATCTGAGATCGTGGCCGGCGCCTTGAAGGATTATCAACGCGCCGTCATCGTGGGCGACGACCACAGCTTCGGAAAGGGAACGGTTCAAAGCATGGTTCCCCTACCCGAAGGCCTGGGAGCCCTCAAAGTGACGACTGCGCTTTTCTTTCGACCGGGTGGACAATCGACTCAGCACGCGGGAGTGGCCTCGGATATTGTGGTCCCCTCGATCTTCGGGACCGACGAATTCGGCGAGGCCCATCAAACCTATTCCCTCCCGACCCAGTCAATCACCGCCTTCATCGACCCATCGGCCCTGCCCTCGGATAGTCCCAGCGAGGGTGGTCCCTCCTGGAAGCCCATCACTCCGGCTCTGATCCAGGAACTTGCCTTGCGGTCCCAGAAGCGGGTGGAGATAAACGAGGACCTAATCAAGGTGCGTGAGCGGATCGCCAAAAGTGATGCGCGGAATGGCGTGGTGCATCTGGCCGAGTTGATGAAAGAAAAGGAAGAGGAAGCCGCCGAAGAGGAAGCCGCCGAGGCCGAGAAGGAAGCCGAAGCAAGCAACGAAGGCGACGGGGATGAGACTCCCACCGATTCTGCGGAGGAGAGCGAAGAGGACACGGGCACATCCCTCGCATCCGCTGACAAGGACACTGCGGCTGGGGCCGAGGACGGCAGCCCGACTCTGGGCGAGAACGAAAGCGAAGAAGAAACGGATTCCGTGGCGGCCGCTGAGGCCGACGAGGAAGACGAGCCCTCCCCTCAGCAACTCGAGGCGGTCCTGATTCTCGCCGACCTGATCCAGTTGACAAGCTAAACCCGGCCGAGATCTGACCGTTTTCAGACTCCATGGGGGCTGCTACCCTGCGCTGTCGGGCCGTCCCCACCGGTGGGGTCGCCCCCGACCCACATCCCCCATTCAGGAGCCAAGATGAGTCTCGACGATGCGACCCGCGACAAGATCAACGATCTGATCCAAAACAACCCGGTAGTGCTCTTCATGAAAGGCAACCGGCAAGCCCCCCAGTGCGGTTTCTCCGCCAAGGTTATCTCGATTCTCGACGACTACCTGAGCGACTACGAGACCCTGGACGTCCTTTCGAATGGGGACATCCGCGAGGGCATCAAAGATTTTTCCTCGTGGCCCACGATTCCCCAGCTCTACGTCGGCGGCGAGTTCGTAGGCGGCTGTGACATCATCACCGAGATGGCGGGGGCGGGAGAACTCTTCGACGCCCTCGGCGTCGAAGCTCCCGAGACCATTGTCCCCGAAATCAAGGTGAGCGATGAGGCCGCCAAGATGCTTGGAGAGGCGGCGGCTCAGAACGGCGGT
>CAWVXN010000397.1:0-3505 GCA_963933695.1 uncultured Myxococcales bacterium
GCCCATGTGGGCGAGGTAGAGACCGGACCGAATCTTCATCCGCCCAGGGGGGAGTTCAATGGCCGCCGCGAGAATCTGCGTCGTGGTCAACGCGCGCTCGGCATCGCTGGTCCAAACGCCACCGGGTTCAATGCCTAGAACCGCGAGGCGGCCCCCCAATCGGCTCGCATCCTGTCGGCCCCGCTCGGTAAGGGGGCGGTCGCAATCACGGATCCTCGAACCGTGCTCGGAACCCGCCTCAGCGTGTCGAATCAAGGTCAGATACCGGTTGATCATCGTCCTAGGCTTTCATTCTGGGGGATCAATTTCGGGCTTCCCGGTCGGCCATCTTCGATGCCGGACTCAGCCTTCTCTATTCCCGATTTTCTCGACTTTCCCGCTTTTCCGCTTTTCCGCTTTCCGCGCTTTCCGCGCTTTCCGCGCTTTCCGCAGGTTTCCCACGTTCCGCGCTCCGATCCCATTGCATTCCGACCTTCTCCGTACTGGCCAGAGGGTATCGTCGAGCCAACGTTAAGCGACATGCGCTCGAGCCTCCACGATTATTCCTAATGAATCCTTCACTACGGAGACTCCTGGAATGGAAGTCGAACCGTAAACTCGGCGCCGGACCCCTCTTCGCTTTGCACGGTCAGGGTCCCATCATGGTCGGCAATGATCCCATGACTGATCGAAAGCCCTAGCCCGCTCCCACCGTCGGCATCCTTGGTGGTATAGAAGGGCTCAAAAATCCGTGGCAACGCTTCCGGGGCAATGCCTGGGCCATCGTCCTGAACACGGATGACCACCCACTCGCCTTCCCTGCGCATCGAGACATCGATTCGGCCACCTCGCCCGCCCAGGGCTTCGACGGCATTTTTGATGAGATTGAGGAAGACTTGATTGAGCCCACCCGGATCGCCGACGATCTTGGGCAAGCCGGCTTCCACCTCGACCTCCAGTTCGGCGTTCGCCGCACTCATCGCATGGCCCACGAGGCTGAGGGTGGACCGCAAACCCACTGCCAGATCGACTCCGCTTCGCACCTCGCCCCGGCGCCCGGGCCGCGCAAACTGGTGAAGATCACCCACCAGGGAAGAGGTTCGATTCAGACCCTCACGGACAATTCCCGAAAGCTCCACCAGGGTTTCAGCCAGTTCGATGGCCTGGCTCCCCCCCGACTCGCGCTGATAGATCTCCAGTCGACGCACCAGAGCCGCAGGATCCGAAGCGTCCATCTCCATCATTTCCACCGCCAGGTTCCCGAGGTCCTTGGCGGAAGCCTCCAGGGCCCGAGCCGCGTTGAGCGCAAAATTCACAGGATTGTTGACTTCGTGGGCCAGGCCCGCGGCCAGTTCCCCGACTGCGGCTAGACGTTCGGACTGAACGAGTTTCACCTCGGCCTGTTTGAGTTCGCTCAAAGTGGTCTCGAGGTCGACATTCTGATGGGCCAGCTCTCTTTGCAAGCTCGTCACCCGGACCAGGGAACGCACCCGGGCCATCAGTTCCCGGGGATGAAACGGCTTCGTGACATAATCATCGGCTCCGAGTTCGAGACCTTCGATCTTCATATCCCGCTCAGCCTTGGAGGTGACCAGCACAACCGGAATGCTGCGCGTATCGGCTCCGGCCTTGATCGCACGACAGAGTTCCAGCCCCGACAGTTCTGGCATCATCACATCGGAGAGCACCAAATCCGGCGGCGACTCCTGGATTGCCTCCAGGGCTTCGCGCCCATTCTTGGCGGTGCGAACCCGGAATTCTCGCCCCAGCAACATCGCGAGAAGAGCGCGCATATCGGGATTGTCCTCGGCGATGAGGATCTCACCCCGAGACTCGTCAGAGGCCGGAGAAATCGCTTCTTCTTCCTGGGAGGACTCGACCTGTCGGTCCGCCCAGCGCTCCAACGAACGGTCCATCTCGGGCAACGAGCGCCCGTCGGATTCAACGGAAGAGCCGTAATCGGTCTCGGCCCCTTCAACAAGGGATTCGAGGGATACGCCCAGACAGTGGGCTTGTCCGCGATCATCGCGAATGGTTTCTTCTTCCAGCACCGCGTCGGGCTCCCCGATCGGAACCACGAAATGAATCGTGGTTCCCCTGCCCTCGCCTTCACTGGTCGCCCAGATTTGCCCGCCGTGAAGCTCCACCATCTCTTTGGCGAGAGCGAGGCCAATGCCCGTGCCCTCATGTCGGCGTGTCGCCGAATCGTCCACTTGGGCGAAGCGATCGAAGATCGTGTCTAACTTGGCCCGAGGAATCCCGACTCCAGTATCCGCTACGGCCAGGGCAACCTCATTGCCCGTAACCCGAGCGGAAACCGTGATCGAACCCCCTGAGTCGGTGAACTTGAGGGCGTTGCCCACGAGATTGACGAAGACCTTGTCCAGCGCCGCCGAGTCGCCGTTGATCGAGGGGAGTGCGTCGAATCCCTGCATTTCCAGCTCGACCTGTTTTCGATCGGCCAGGGGCTGGGCGCTTGCCAGCAATTCCTCTACCAGGGCATCCAATTGCATGGGCCGACGCACCAAGACGAACTGTTCATTTTCGAGCTTCGCGAAGTCCAGAAGGTTGTTGATCATGCGATGAAGTCGGCGGCCATTGGTCAGCATCATGTCCACCGTCTTCTGCACTTGAGGCGGCAGCGGTCCCAGTTCGCCACTGCGCAGAGCATCCAACGGGGCAAGAATCAGGGTCAGGGGCGTTCGAAGCTCGTGATGCACATTCGCGCTAAAACGAGACTTGGCTCGATCGAGTTGGGCCAGTTCATCGTGGGCATTTTCAAGGGCTCGCTTCTGGCTGAAGTCGGCAAAGCGCATCCGGTCCATGTGCATGGACGCCCAGCATGCCTCGCCGCACGCCGCACCGAGGAAGAAGAGGTTTTCGCCGAAGGTCGCCCATGCGATGGGGTCCTGGGTATAGAGCGGAAGCGCTGCGTAGCTGCCAAACATCATCGTACCCAAAGCAGCGGACTGGCGAACATCTACCGGAGTGATGACCCCCATGCCCACCACCAGCAGAATCATGCCCACGTAGTAGCCGCTGTTCACGCCCCCGGTCTGAACAACCATCGTCATAAAGAGCAGGGAACCCAGGGCGCACACCGCGGCCAAGGAAGGCACCGGCCAGCGCATGGCTCCCCAGGAATAGATCAACCAAAGCGCCGCATTCAGCGCCAGCCGCGAGCCGAGAAAGGAGCCGAACTGATCCGGGTGGAGGATCCAGTCGGCGGGAATAAAGACGAAGGTTTGGAGCAGGAAGAAGATGAGAATGGCGTTGCGCAAAGCTGGGGCGAGTAGATCGCCTTCAACATGCGCGCGGTAGTCGCGGTAACGGGAGTAATCAGCCTCTTCCATACCCCTTTGAAATCGGCGTCTATCCGTGAAACTTTAAACAACCCAACGACTTGGAGACTGTTCGCGCACCCACTGGCCCCGCCCACCCCGCCTCAGGGCCGGCGGGCGACTGCGGTCCTACGAGCCGTAGGAGAGGACCTCGCCCCGCACGCTGGCCACGCCGTCGCCCTTCA
>CAWVXN010000398.1:0-3503 GCA_963933695.1 uncultured Myxococcales bacterium
CTACGACGCGCCCAGGTGCTCGAGTGGCGGCGCAGGTTCTGAGCCTGAACGATCGGACCATCGGTCTCTTGATGGAGATCATGCAGATGGGGCGCATGCAGGCCAATCTCAAGCGGAGCGTCGATGTTCTTGAGGCCGCGCGGGTGGTCTTCAACATTACCCAGGGCGCGCGGATACCCTGGGCGAATGGAATGACCGATGCCGAGAGTTGCCGCAAGGCCATTCAGACGGGGGTCGATCTGCTCTTTGGCGGCTTGGAGAAAAGCCAGTAGGGATCGCTTCGGAGTCGACAAGCGATGGGTATGGACCTTTTCGCTTTCCCCTGAGCCCCTTTCCCCTGAGCCCGATGCGGCTCGGGTTCGGCTAGTCCCCTGAGAGCATCAGCAGATCGCTGTCCCTCTCGATGTCTGTCCGCTTCTGGGCAAGCCACTCCTCGTACTCTGGCCCGTCCCAGCTTCGGTGCTCGCCCGCTCGGTAGGCCTGGGCGTTTCGGTGGTATTGCCAGGCATTGAGCCGGTTTGTTTTTCGACTGTCCCGTTGTCCGATCTTTTTCGCAGGCAAACCCGCGATGATGGATTGGGGCGGGAAGCGGCTGCCCTCTGTGACCATGGCGCCTCCGGCTACGATGGAACCTTCGCCGATGACCGCACCATCCATGATCACCGCGTTGATACCGATCAGACAGTGGTCCTCTATTCGGCAGCCGTGGATCGTAGTGTGGTGAGTGATGGAACAGAAATCGCCAATCCAAGTGGGGTGGTCAAAGCCCACGTGAATCATGACGAAATCTTGGATGTTGGTGTAGCGACCGATCTCAACCTGCTGGACCTCGGCCCGAATGACCGCATTGGGCCAAAGGGAGGATCCGTGGCCAATCAGGATCTCACCGTAGAGTTGGACCTGGGGCGCCACGAAGACCGATTCATGGATGGAGGACAAGGGTTTCTCCGTCCTTGCGGGCGCGGCGCAATTCCGACCGACTCACGCGATGAACTTGATACCCCTGGGCGTCTAGAGAGGCAGCGATACCCCGATTGCCAATCATGTGGGCGACGCCGAGAACTACGAAGACGGACTCGCCTGTATGTTGACCGGCATCGAGTAAAACCTTCAACTGCTTGCCCATGCGCACGTTTCGATCAAAGATGATCGAATCGAAAAACGGCTTGAAGGCTTCATCCTGAAGGTAGCTATCAAAGATGAGTTTCTCGAGACCCTTTTCGTCCCCGGAACGCCACGCGTCTACATAGAGTTCGACGAAGTGGCCGGATTCGCTGTAGTGCTTCAGCGTGTCGATTAGATAGAGCTCCTGGGTGCGTCGCGGCAGCGTGCCGAGAAACGAAATTTGCTGGGTTGGGCTCTCCAGGGGAACGATGCTGCGCGAACCCGCACGGCGGATGAACTCGTCCTCGGTTCCCTCCTCGGGGAAGTAGTCCGCCTTCCGGACCGCATCCATGATGATCAGATTGCTGAGGAGCCACGGCTGTAGGCGGTTTGCTGCCCGGAGCGGAATGCCCGAGGCGGTGAGCCTGTTTTCGAGAAGCGTCCACGTCGCGGGAGTCAGGGTCCGGCGAAGAGAGAGGCCCGGCTGCTGCTGCCCGTAGTGACCGATCAACCGTTGCAGGGTCTCGCTGGGCACATCGTTCACGTTGACTTCGACCACCAGTGCATTGGAATCCTCGAGGGCTTCGAGGATTCCCGGCGGGTATTCCCAACCCTGCTCGGGCCCCAAGTGAATCGAGCCGAGGACGTAAAGGGTCGCCCCCGTCCCTCCGGAAATCTGCCAGGCCAGGGGCAGGGTTTGTCGCGGATTGAGTTCCTGGAGCACGGCCTGGGGGTTGCCCAGGGATGCGCAGCCCTGAAGGGCCACCCACAGGATGGGAAGCCAGAAAAGAAAACCGGGGTTTTTAAGTCTCGAGCCTGCCCCCGGGCGCTTCGAAGCACGCGTGGCCCAAGCTGCCTCGCTAGCATGTTTGCGTTTTTTCATCCGAGAGAATGTAGCGGAGGTGGGATGCGCGCAGTCGTTGTGGACCGCTTGATGAAACCCGGGGATCTGCGGGTCTCGGAAGTAGCCGAGTGCCGAGCGGGGCCGGGCGAGGTGCTCCTCTCTGTGGAGGCGGCGGGTTGCAATTTTTCGGATTTGCTGATGCTCCGAGGGGAATATCAGGACAAGCCCAAGCTGCCTTTCATTCCGGGCCGGGAAGCGGCGGGGCGGGTGATCGAAGTGGGCGAAGGCGTCCAGCGCGTGAATGTGGGCGATCGGGTTCTCGCCTATAGCGGTCTCGGGGCGTTCGCCGAACGGGTGAGCGTCCATCAGTCCCGGGTGTACGCGTTACCCGATACCATGGATTTCGCGGTGGGGGCGGCACTTCCCATCGTTTACCCGACCTCCTATGCGGCCCTCGTGGACCTCGCGGGACTTCGCCCGGGCGAAAACCTCCTCGTCCACGCGGCGGCGGGGGGGGTTGGCTTGGCTGCTGTGCAGATTGGGCACGCACTGGGGGCCCGGGTGATCGCCACCGCGGGTGGGGCCGAGAAACTCGCGGTGGCCCGCCGGGCCGGAGCCGAAATTCTGATCGATTACAGGGAGGCGGATTTCGCGCCTCGAGTTCTGGCCGAAACCGGCGGCCGGGGCGCGGATGTGATCTACGATTCTGTGGGGGGCGAGACTACGGACCGTTCGCTTCGATGCATCGCGTGGAAGGGTCGCCTCGTGGTGGTGGGTTTCGCGAGTGGCGAAATTCCCGAAATTCGAGCCAACCGGATCCTGTTGAAAAATATCGCGGTTCTGGGCCTGAACTGGCCGCGCTATTGCACAGAGGAACCCCAGACCGTCGATGGCATCTTTGCCGCGCTAATGGCTCTCCATAGCCAGGGCCGAATCGCTCCGCTGATCGAGCACATTCACCCCCTTGAAGAAGCGGGGGTCGCGCTCAGCGCCCTAGCCCGGCGGGGTACGGTGGGAAAACGGATCCTGGTTCCCTAGTGGGCCCCGGCGAGGCCCGGGAGAGCACTCGCCGAGACCAAGGGATCAGGGGTTCGAGACGGCTCCGTCCCCGCGTTCGCCGGTTCGGATCCGGATGGCCTGCTCCACGGGCAGGACGAAAATCTTTCCATCGCCAATTCGCCCGGTATGGCATGCCGACTGCAACGAATCGGTCACTTTTTCCGCTTGGGCATCTTCGACAACGATCTCGAGCTTGATCTTGGGAAGAAAGTCCACCACGTACTCAGCGCCGCGGTAGAGCTCGGTGTGTCCCTTCTGTCGGCCAAAACCCTTGACCTCGCTGACGGTAAGGCCTTGGACACCGATTGCGTTCAGGGCCTCCTTGGCTTCGTCCAATTTGAAGGGCTTGATGATGGCTTCAATTTTTTTCACGACTGGAATCTCCTCTGGGCCAAGAATGTTTTTAAACGAGGACAGAATGTCCGGGGTCGGGGGTGCGCGCACGAAGTGAGCGGCTGGGGGGGGAGCGGCGGCCGTTCCTGCCATACCGCTCTCC
>CAWVXN010000399.1:0-3500 GCA_963933695.1 uncultured Myxococcales bacterium
GTACTTTGGCCGGTGAGCCGATCATTTCCTCTTCATAGGGGCCGCGATAGATGAGGCAGGTACCCACGTGCTCCTGCATGTTTCGACCAACACCGGGCAAATCATGAACCGGGGGAATCTGGTGTCGGGCCAATTCCTCTTGTGGTCCAACTCCGGATAAGAGTAACAATTGGGGTGATCCCAAAGCGCCGCAAGAGACAATGACCTCCTTGCCAAGGATGAGTCGGTCGTCTTGGGTTCGTACTCCGATGACTCTCTTGGCCTGAGGACCCTTGCCGAACTCGACCTTGCCTACCGGGCAATCGGTCACAATAGTAAGATTGGCACGCTGTCGTACTTCAGGTGTTAGATAGGCGAGGCTGACGGTGACTCGCTCGGTGCCACTGCGAGTGGTCCCGGGAAACACGCCCACACCGGGCAATTTGCTGCGATCATTTACATCGTCGCAGACCTTAACGCCCATTTCTTGAACGCCTTGATAGAGTGCATGCTGAGCCAACGAGAATTCAGCCGGTCGCCAACGTCTGAGGGGTAGGGGGCCCTTACTCGAGTGGAGTTTGGTGTCTTGAAAGTCGAGATCATTCTCGAGTTTTTTGAATACGGGCAGCACATCCTGCCACGACCAACCCTCGCAGCCAAACTCGCTCCATGCGTCATAATCTTCCGGCTGGCCGCGGACCGCCGCCATTGCGTTGATGGCAGACGTTCCTCCCAAGGTATGCCCCACGGTGATGTTGTTGCGTA
This sequence comes from uncultured Myxococcales bacterium, assembly GCA_963933695.1. Lineage (GTDB taxonomy): Bacteria > Myxococcota_A > UBA9160 > UBA9160 > UBA4427 > JAZXM01. Next base: position 745 of record CAWVXN010000399.1, read on the forward strand.
GGAAATTACCCGGGAAGCGCATTCGGCGAGTACGCGAGAATCTCCTACTTGCTGCGGCATCCCACACGCGCTCTGCCTTGAGTACCTTGTCGTCATAGCTACTGTGGTCGCCGCCTCGCTCGATCAAGAGGACGTTGCGATGTGCGTCTTCGCTGAGGCGGGCTGCCAAGACCGATCCGCTCGTACCACCGCCCACGATGATTGTGTCGTATTGAGTTCTATCCATGATGCGTAGAACACAACTGCTTTGCATTGTCGACACGAAAGAACGTCCCTTGCGCCACGGATTCTCTCCCCAATTGCCTTAGACTAGAATTGACAGAGTTTTTGATTTTTGGATTCTTGTGAGACTGCCCGGATCGGAGGATACGGGCTCGGGTCATTCCCATCGTGCGCGATCAGAATCAGCACATAAGTTCCGTCCACGTCCGGACTGAAGATCGCCTTCGGGATCGGTTGCACCGCCGGGCAGCTGAACCGTCGCCCCGGACGGAACACTCGGCTGGTTGGGACCGGCATCGGCCACGGGCGGAGCGTTCGCGCTGACGAGTCCTCCGTGGAGGGAGTCGTCGAACTGACCGTTGTCGATGCTGTCGCCGCGGCGTCCGTTCCTCACCAGTTCTCCTTGAACGGTCTGAGATCGAGCTCTTGGGTCCAAGCCGTCCGGTGCTGCAGGTGTAGCTGCCAAAATGCCTCCGCAATCGCGTCGACGTTCAGCATTCCTTCACTCCCGAAGCGATCCTCGATGCCGGGAACCTTGTTCCTGACGACCTCTCCATTCACAGCTCCGTCGATGACGACGTGCGCGACGTGGATGCCCTGCGGCCCGACCTCGCGAGCCAACGATTGAACGACCATGCGCAGGCCGGCTTTGGCTGAGGCGAAGGCCGCGAACTGGGCTTTCCCGCGTAAAGAAGCGGACGCGCCGGTGAACAAAATGCTTCCCCTCCCAATCGGGACGAGCCGGCGGGCCGCTTCCCGACCCACGAGGAACCCCCCGAAACAGGCGACCCGCCAGATGTCTTCGAAGAAGTCGGCTTCCATCTCCAGAAGCGAGCCCCAGAGATTGTTTCCGGCATTGAAGGCCACGAGTTCCAGGGGCGGCCCGTTCTTTTCGACGTGGTCGAAGAGCGCAATAACAGCTTCTTCGGATGTCGTATCGGTGACCACTGGCGTGACGACACCTCCGTCGGCGCGGAGCTCCGTGGCCAAGGCTTCAAGACGATCGGCCGTACGTCCGGCGATGAAGACGTGCATCCCCTCTCGAGAAAGGCGGTGCGCTAGGGCACCGCCGACACCCTGTCTTGCACCTACACCAACGACAATCGCGGACTGATCTGCTCGTGAACCATCGGGCATGTCGAACTCCTCCGAAGCTCAGGCGCTTCGGGTTGCGATCGCGCCGGGGCGCTGGATTATGGGTACGCCGGCGAATGCGGTAGGCCCTGTCACGCTCGAACCTGATACCGAACCGGCAAGTGCTTCACCCCTCCGACCAAACTTGACCAGAGCCGGTCGGGCGGCCCCAGCAGTTCGATCTCCTCGAGCCGGGGAACCAGTTCTTCGAAAAGAAGCCGAACCTCCATCCGCGCGAGCTTTGAGCCCAGGCAGAAGTGCTCTCCGATACCGAACGCAAGGTGGGGGTTGGGATCGCGATCGATTCGAAACTCGAAAGGATCCTCGAACACTTCCTCGTCGCGATTGGCCGAGGGGTAGAACAGTGCGAGGGAGTCCCCCTTGCGGATCTTCGCGCCCCGGAGCTCGTAGTCACAGGTGGCGGTCCTCACAAAGTGGATGACAGGAGTCGTCCAGCGGAGGATCTCGTCCGTCGCGGTATCGATCATCTCCGGATTCTCCTGCAGCTTCTTCAACTGGTCCGGATGCTCGATCAGCGCCAGCAATCCCCCCGACAACGCGTTACGGGTCGTCTCGTGTCCGGCCGTGAGGAGCACAAAGAAGTAGGAGAGCAGCTCGGCATCGCCGATCTGGGCGTTGCCCACTTCTGCGTTCGCGAGCACGCTGGCGAGGTCGTCCCGTGGCCGAGCCCGGCGATCGGCGGCTAGCTCGGCGAAGTACTTCATGACCTCCCCCATGATGACCACGCGATCTTCGCCTGACGCTGAGGCTCGCTTGAACTCTGGATCTTCTCCGCCAAATATCTCGTTCGTGAACTTCAAGATGAATGGCTCATCTTCTTTCGGGATCCCGAAGAGATGCGCCAGCAAGCGCAACGGATGCGGAGCCGCCACATCGGTGACGAAGTCGCCTTCTTGAGAGCCTCCTCCCCGCATCATCTTGTTGACCAGCGAGCGCGCTGATTCGGCGAGCCTTGCCTCTAGACTGCCGAGGTTTCTTGGGGTGAACCACGGACTCGCGAGCTTGCGATAGTCGCGGTGTTCCGGCGGGTCCATGTGCACAATCGTGCGAAGCGGCGGCTGGCCGGCCGCCTGAGCTTCGAATTTCTCGTTCACGATGGTCATTCGGGGCGCGCTCAGAAATCGATCTGGCTGCTTGGACACTTCACAGATATCCGCATGCTTGGTGATCGCCCAGAAACCCCGATACCCCTGCGGCTCGAACCACGCGACTGGATCCGTCTGTCTCAATCGCGTCCACGTGTCGTGCGGGTAGCCCCCATCCCCGTAGTGCTGGGGGGACACCAACTCAAGGCCATCGGTCATGTCGTCTCCTCGGATCGCGTCCGGTCGGTCGGTCGGTCGAGTCTCGACCCCCGATAGAAAACTTATATCGTTAAT
>CAWVXN010000400.1:0-3480 GCA_963933695.1 uncultured Myxococcales bacterium
GCTCTCCTCGCGCATGATGGCCCAGACAAGGGCCGGGTCGACGCGGTTCGAGGCGGGCAGGCTGCCGCGAACGAAATCCGCGTATGCGGGCGGCCATGCAAGCCAGAAAAGCCCCTCGTAGCCCGGACGAAGCCCCCGCCCCAGCAGCTCCGGATACGTGCCCACCACCAGCCGCTGAGCCCGGTGGTAATCCCCGATGCCGACTAGAAGGGACCCGAGCCGGACGCAGTCGGCCAGCGCGCAGGGGCGCCCAAGCAGGGGTTTCAGTTCGGCCTCCACGCTCCCCAGATACCCGGCCTCCAGGAGAAGCGCGGCCCTTTCCAGGCGAGCCGAATCGAGGGCCTCGGTCAATTTTTTCGGAACCGCGACCGCTTCGCTGCTGGCCACTAGTTGGTCTTCGCCCAGCCGCTGCTGGGCCCGCCAACCGTAATAGGAGAGCGGCCATTCCTGGGCCAAAGTCAGCAGTTCTTGGCGCGCCTGCCGGGTCTCGCCCAGGGCACCCGCGGCCCGGGCCGCCCAATAGCGCGGCTTCAAAGCACCCACCACGTCGGGCTCGCGCTGGGCCATTCGCTGGAAGTGCCCACGCGCCTCGCGAACATCTCCGGCGCGCCAGGCCAACCAGCCAATGCGCCAGAGCGCCTGCTGGGCCTGCTCGGGGAAATCCGGGTCCGAGGCGATGCCGGCGTAAAGGGCCTTGGCCCGGGCCCCGGCGTCTTCGTCCTCGAGCAGCGTCGCCGCGAGGTAACGGGCGCGGATCGAAATTTTGGGCGGCGCAGTCTCGGGAGTCAGCGCTTCGAAGGCCTCGATGGCTTCGCTAATGCGCCCGGTGCGTGCCAGGGAGCGCGCGTACCAAAAGCGCGCCTGGGGGTCCGCCCCCAGCCCGGCGAAAGTCGCGAGGGCCTCGGTGTATTCGCGAAGACGAAAAAGGGCCACGCCGAGTTGAAACTGCGCGCGGCCTAGCGCCTCGGCCTCGAGTTCCCCCGCCAGGGCCTCCCGGTAGGCCTCGATAGCCTGAGCACTTCGCCCGGCGTCCATCAGGGCATCGCCCCGATCCAGAGGCGACACCCACCCGGGTTTTTCCGGATCTTGGGTGGGCGTGGAGGTGGGCGTGGAGGTGGGCGTGGGGGTCGGCGTAGAGGTCGAGGTGGAGGTAGAGGCGGCGCCATAAATGGAAATCCAGAGTTCTTCGGGATCCTGGGCCGGATCGAGTTCCCCGCTGCGCTGGCGTGACTCCACCAGGGCTAGGCCGATTCGGCGGCGGCGCGCGGGGTCCTCGCTGGCGGCCAACGCGCGCGCCCATTCCTCCCGGGCGGCCCCTTCGTCCCCAAGCGCCGCCAAACAGTCACCGGCCAACTCGGCGACAAAGACCGAGAGAGGGAAATCCGGCGGCCGAGTCCGTCTAAGTTCGGTCACTTCCTCCATCGCCCCGGCGTATTCACCTTGAGCCGCCCGCAGCCGCGCGTGCTCAAAGCGGCGGTAGCCCGCCAGGCTGTCGGAAGAGCGCGCCAACGCCAATTCCCACTCTCCAGCGGCCAAGCGGCCGGCATCGATCGCCCGAGCGGCTCGGCCCAACGCCCGGGCCGAGGCTCGATCAGCGGAATCCAGGGCAATCCCATAGCCCGGAGCCAATGCATCCGGAAGCAACCCCTGGGTGGGCACCGTGGCCGCGCAATGGACGAGGAAGGGCGCGAGTATTCCTACTGCCCAGCCCCCATACGTACTGCCCTTGGCCTTCAATCGTCCCCCCAGTCGGCCCGTCGCTCGAACTCCGCCCGAGCCGAGGTCCAAGATTAGTCGTGACCGCACAAATCGCCAATTCCGATGCGCTCTCTCACCGCCCGAAGAACAGTACCCGCCCAGTGGATCCCGGTTTCCCCCCGTACCGATAAGTCGCAACTCGATCGACCCGGGCACCGGGAGAAAATTCGCTCGATCCAGACACTCGGAGTCGATACGCTCCGAGATTCCGATGACCGAAAACACGCCTGCAAGCCGAATCCTGATCCTCGGCGCGGGGGCCGTTGGCCTTGCCCTGGGCTCCGGCCTCCATGCCGCCGGCCGAAGGATTCACTTCGTCACCGGGCGGCGGGTCCCGGCGCATACGATCACGACCCACGGAATTCAGCGCGTAGGAATTCTGGGAGAAGTGCGCGTCCCCCGGGAGGCCGTGGAGGTCAGCCCCCGTCTCGCCGATCTGCCGGATTTCGATTTCGACTCCGTCCTGGTCTGCACCAAGACTACCGCCAACCCCGAGGTCGCCCGAGATCTGGCAACCGCTTGGGGGAAATTTCCCCGCCCTCCCCGACTCGTCGTGTGCCAGAACGGATGGGGAAACGCCGAGACCTACGCCGAAGCCCTGGACCCCCAATATGTGGCCAGTGCCAGCATTCTGACCGGCTTTCGCCGCAACCGGATGCACGAGGTCGAGGTCACAGTCCACGCCCGGGCGATTCAAATCGGGCGTCTCTTCTCCCGAAAGGTCGCGGACCTCGAACCCCTATGCGCCGCCCTTTGTGCCGGCGGGATTCCCTGTGAAACCAGCACCACCATCGAGGCCGACCTCGGCGCCAAGCTCCTTTACAACTGCCTGCTGAATCCCCTGGGCGCCCTGGCCAATGTCCCCTACGGCCGGCTCGGCGAGTCCCCGCCCACACGCGCACTGATGGAAGCCGTCGCCCGGGAAATTTTCAATGTCCTCGATGCGGGGGGCTTGCAGACCCATTGGGCCAGCGCCGAGAGCTACCTCGAGGTGTTCTACCGCGACCTTCTCCCCCCCACCGCCGGGCATGAGTCCTCCATGCTCCAGGACCTGCGAGCCGGGCGGCCCACGGAGATCGATGCCCTATCCGGCGCCGTGACGCGTCTGGGCCGAGAATTGGGAGTCGCCACGCCCATCAACGCCGCGTTGGTCGCACTCATCCACGCCGCTGAGCAAGCACGCCAAGGCACTGGGACCGGGGGCAGTGCCCGAGGCTTCAGCGACCCTTGAACCGGGGCGAGCGCTTTTCCAGGAACGCCCGAACGCCCTCGGCATAGTCCTCGCTCGCATAGCAGTCGAGAATGCTTTGGGCCGCGGACTCGTCATCGCGCTCAGCCGGAGACCGATGCATCTGCCCCAGAATGAGTTTCGCACTCCGTAGGGTCAGGGGCGCGTTCTCGGCGATTTGCCCCGCGGTCTTCTCCACGAAGGCGTCGAGTTCGGCCTTGGGGAGCACGCGGTTGACCAAACCCATGGCCAGGGCCTCCTGGGCGCTGAAACGCCGAGCGGTCAAGAAAATTTCTTTGGCGGCGGGCAGGCCCACCACCGCCACCAGGGCAGCCAGGCCGCCGGAGCTGTACCCCAAGCCCAAGCGTCCGGCCGGAATCGCGAACACCGCATCCTCGGCGGCGAAGCGGAGATCGGCGTTCAGTGCGATCGCACATCCTCCGCCCACGCAAAAACCGTGTACCCCCGCGATCAGCGGTTTGCTGAGCCCGGCC
>CAWVXN010000401.1:0-3480 GCA_963933695.1 uncultured Myxococcales bacterium
GAAGCCACCGCCGGCCACCAGCGCAGCGGCACTTCCGTAGACCAGGCTGCCCAGGGCTTCGGGGCTCGCCATAGCGAGTTCGGGGAGCATCAGAACCGCTGCACCCGCAATGGCGATAATTCCGAGCAGGAATGAAAACTCCGCCGCTGCAGCGGGCGCCATGCCCAGGGCTAGGGCGACAGCGACGGTCGTGCCGCTGCGCGAAATACCCGGAAGGATCGCCAAGGCCTGGCCACAGCCCACCAGCAGGGCAAGTCGCCAATCCAGAAGACCGGCGCGCGAACCCATCAATTGGCCGTCGGGCCGAGGCTTCGCCCACCGGGTCGTCCAGAGTATTCCCCCAGTGACAAGCAGCGCGATACCCGTAGCAACAGGATTCTGGAATTGACGTTCGATGAAATCTCGAGCCGAAAAACCAACGATCACTGCGGGGAGGGTGCCCACGCCGAGCATACCCACGTAGCGAAGCGCATCGCTCCGCCCCGAAAAAAATCCCCCAATCAGATCCACGATGCGTTTTCGGTAGTAGATCACAATGGCGAGGAGTGTCGCCACATGCACCGCGATCTCAAAGAGAAGGCCGCCTCCGTCATCGATCCCGAAGAGCGAGCGAAAAATTACCAGGTGGCCCGAACTCGAAACGGGAAAGAACTCGGTCAATCCCTGGACAATGCCCAGGCAGAACGCCTCCAAAGCGGTCATCGGCGAACTCTCCCGGACACCCGGCATCGAACGAACCCGTCCCGGAAGGAAGGCTGCCACCCGAGCAACTCGGGCGTCGTGAAGAAAGAGGCGGAGATCACGTCGCCGATGCTATCGAAAGGGGGCTGGGAACGGTAGATTCAGTCCCCGTCGGCCAGCCGGGTGCCCGGACCGAGGCCTGAAAGAGACGGCCTGCCCCGAATGGGCCAGGAAAATCAAGCCCCGTGAGTGGAGGAAACCCAATTGGAAATTGCCTGTCTCGACCTTGAAGGAGTGCTAATCCCCGAAGTCTGGATCAATGTCGCCGAGCGAACGGGAATAGAGGCTCTAATGGCCACCACTCGCGACATTCCCGACTACGACGAACTCATGCGACAACGCCTGGCCATCCTGGAGAAGCACAACCTGGGCATCCATGACATCCAGGAGGTCATCGCCACCATGGACCCATTGGAGGGGGCCGAGGAATGCCTGAACTGGCTGCGAGAGCACTTCCAGGTCGTCATTCTGTCGGACACGTTTTACGAGTTTGCGGAACCCTTCATGCGCAAACTCGGCTGGCCTACGCTGCTTTGCCACAAGTTGGTAATCGATGACGGCGGAAGGGTTCAAGATTACACCCTTCGCCAGGTCGACCCCAAGCGTCAATCGGTGCGGGCATTCCAGCAACTGAAATACCGCTGCATCGCGACCGGTGACTCGTACAACGACACCTCGATGCTCGATCAGGCGGAAGCTGGAATTCTCTTCTGCCCGCCCCAGAACGTCATCGACGAATTTCCCCAGTTCCCCGTAGCCAACGACTACGAATCCCTCAAGGCCGAATTCACACAGGCCTCAGCCCGGCAAATTTAAAGCTCCACCCGTCGGGAGTTCAGGAGCCCGATCGTTTTCGCAAACTGCCGGCGAGAAGGCGCTTTCGAAGTCGAAGGTTTTTGGGTGTGACTTCAAGAAGTTCATCGGCTTCGATCCACTCCATTGCCGTCTCGATGGTCATCTTCCGATAGGGCGTGATAATGATGCTCTCGTCTTTGCCCGAAGCACGCATATTGTCCAACTTCTTAGCGCGACAGATATTGACGTTGAGATCTCCGGGACGTCGCGCTTCGCCCACGACCTGGCCCTCGTAGACCGCTTCGCCGGGAGGGACGAAGAGGGTGGCGCGTTCCTGGATCTTGAAGATCGCGTGGGGCGTTGTCTGGCCAGTATCCGTCGACACGATCCCGCCAACAGTTCGGCCTTCGAGTTTCCCCGCAAAAGGTTCGTAGCCCCGAACCGCCCGGTAGAGAATCCCCTCTCCTCGGGTATCGGTCAGGAACTCGTTTCGGTAGCCGAACAGGCAGCGGCTGGGAACGGTGAACTGGAGATTAATCCGGTCACCCTTGTGCTCCATGGATTCCATTCGTCCCTTGCGCTCGGCCAGCTTTTCCATCACGGAACCCGCGGAGCCATCGGGGACATCGATCACCACATCCTCGACGGGTTCGCATTGTTGGCCGTCAACTTCGCGAAGAATGATCTCCGGGCGGGAGACCGCAAACTCATAGCCCTCCCGACGCATGGTCTCGACCAGTACCGCAATCTGCAGTTCGCCGCGCCCGGCTACCTCGAAAGCATCCTGGCGCTCAGTGTCTTCGATGCAAACAGAGATGTTGCTCAATGCTTCCCGGCCGAGCCTGTCGCGGATCTGGCGACTCGTGACAAATCGCCCCTCTCGACCGGCAAATGGCGAGGTATTCACTAGAAAGTTGACCTTGATGGTCGGGGGATCAATGGCGATGCGCGGCAGGGGTAGAATGGCGTCCGGGCGACAAACCGTGTCCCCGACTTCGATCGAATCGACCCCCGCCAGGATCGCCATATCCCCGGCCTCCACACTCTCGAGCTCAACACGCTCGATTCCCCGGGTACCAAAGAGTTTCGTTACACGAAAACTCTCGGGCTTGTTGTCCGCAGAGATTCGGACCACCTGATCACCCCGGACCATCTTGCCCTGGTTGACTCGCCCGATCACCAGACGGCCCACGAAGGAGTCATACCCCAGGGTCACTGCCTGGAACTGCAAAGGCGCTTCGGTGTCGACTTCCGGCGACGGGGCGAACTCAAGGATCATATCGAGTATCGGCGTCAGATCCTGCATGGGTATAGACAGGTCCCGGGTCGCCTGGCCTTGCTTGGCCGACGCGTAGACCACGGGGAAGTCGAGTTGTTCATCGTTGGCATCGAGCTCGACGAGCAGGTCAAAAACCTCGTTAAGAACCTCTTCGCTTCGCTGTTCGGGTCGATCGATCTTATTCACCACCAGGATCGGCCGAAGTCGGTGTTCCAGAGCTTTCCGCAAAACGAAACGCGTCTGGGGCATCACGCCCTCAACCGAGTCCACCAGAAGCAAAACGGCATCCACCATACCGAGTACCCGCTCCACCTCACCCCCGAAATCCGCGTGGCCGGGGGTATCCACCAGCTGAATACGCACTCCCTTATAGTCTACGGCGGTGGTCTTTGACTTAATGGTAATCCCGCGCTCGCGCTCGAGCTCGCCCGAATCCATCACACGATCCTCGATGACCTGATGGGCCGCAAAGGCGCCACATACCTTCAGGAGGCCGTCGACAAGGGTCGTCTTGCCATGATCGACATGCGCCACGATGGCGAGATTGCGCAAATCTGTCCGGGGTTTAGGATTCGACATATTGAGTGGGGCCCTTGGGCGCGCGCACGTTAGCGCGCCAGAGGTCGAATCGCCGGTAGGAATAGTGTGATTCGGGTTCGATCGCC
>CAWVXN010000402.1:0-3455 GCA_963933695.1 uncultured Myxococcales bacterium
GGACAGCCCCCCTTGGAACAGCCCTTAGGTCAGCGCTTGGATCAGCGCCTGGAATAGCCCTTGGATCAGCCCCTGGATCCGCCCCGAGAACAGCGCTTGAGAGAGCGCCTGGGCCGGGGAGCGGACCTCCTGCTCGATGGCTTTCGAAAGCGCAATGAGCGGGTCCGGCCGCCGGCCCCCGGGAGCCGTAGTTCCGCGCCGAGGCCCCCCGCCTGATCCCGGCCGCGCGCCCCAAGGGCAGCCCATTCGAACGGGGTCGCGTGAGCGCTTTTATTCCGGTCCGATTTGGGACCCGCCGGCGACTGATCCTGAATGGAAGAGAACACGAAGGACAGCGCCTTTCATGCGCCCGTTGGTTTTTCGGTGGTGTGGGGACTTTGGGGGCGGGCCGGGGTTGGGGCCGCCGGTTTTCGAATCCCGGGCCCGGCGCGCCGAGTCGGCACCGCGCTTGGGGGAGAGCGCGCATGACGGTCTCCACCGAGCACCTCTACGACCGGGCAAGCAGGGACTGGGCTCGCCACGAGCCGCTCCTACTTTCCGATTACACCGCGCGCCCATTTCTTCTCGACTGGTGCGAACCCGTTCAAAATTTAAGCGTGCTGGATCTTGGCTGTGGCGAAGGATATTTCGCTCGGAATCTCAAGCGCCGGGGCGCACGCTCGATTCAGGGCATGGACTTGTCTTCGGAAATGATTCAGCGGGCGCGAGAGGAAGAGAGCCGCGAAAGCCTTGGGATCGACTACCGAACTGGAAATGCCACGGATCTCAAATGTTATGAGGACAGGTCCTTCGATCGAGTGGTCGCGGTCTTTCTCTTCAACTACTTGAGCTGCGAGCAAACCCAGACCGCCATGGAAGAGGTGATCCGGGTTCTCAAGCCCGGGGGGCGCTTCATCTTCGCCGTACCCCACCCGAACCTCCCGTTCAGCCGACTCCAGGAGCCCCCGTTCTTTTTTTCGCCGGGGGAAGCCGGATATTTTTCGGGTCGAGACAAATTGTTCGAGGGGGAGATCTACCGTCGCGATGGTGTTTCGGTCCCCGTCCGTTGTGTGCACAAAACGTTGTCCGATTATTTCCGGTGCCTCAGAGGCGCAGGCTTTAAGGTGATGCCCGACCTGGAAGAACTCTGCGTGACGCCCGAGATGTTGGCGAAGGATCCCGATTTTTTCGGTCCCCTGACGGACGAACCCCTCCACCTCGCCTTTCAAGTGGAGAAGAGTCGATGATCGGCACGTATACAGATATCCCCAGAAGCACGCCGTCCCCGAACCCGGTCTGGAATGCGCGCCTTCTTCAGCAGCGCGACACTTGGCGAAGCAGAATTCCCGCGGATGTGGCCCAAGAGTTTTATCGTCATATCGCCAATCATTCAGATTTTTGCGATGGCTCGGCTCCCACTGGAGCAGACCTCGAGAAATTGCCGGCCCTGAGACGGTTCGGTGTAGAACTGCGCCGAGAGCTGGTGGCTGGCGACGGACTGGCCTGGGTTGCTGGGCTCGACGCCATGGGGATTATTCCTGGGCACCAGCGGTTCTTTTATGCGGCTCTGGGAATGTCCATGGGCAGAGCCATGACGGAGTATGGCTATCTCTATGCTGTTCATGACCGGGGCTTGGACTACAAGTCCCAACAGGTGCCTGTTTCCATGACGCGAGAGGAGACGGGGATACACACGGACAGCAGCGCAGTGCACTCGCTTCCAGACCTGGTCGGCTTGCTTTGCGAAGAGCCGAGTCGGAACGGTGGAGACTCTCTCGTCGTCAATGCGCTCAATGTCTATTGGCGACTGCGTGTGTACGCACCGGAAGTCCTGGAAATTCTTGAAGGTGATTTTATTCGGGACATAGTCACGCCGGGAACTGAAAAGAACGATGGGGCGCTCCTAGAAAACTCGTTTCCGATTTTTTCCTGCGGGCTACGGCATAAGGGCCGGACCTTTCGCTATATGCGGTATTGGATCGAGAAAGGTCAGGCTCGAGCGAATAGACCCCTTTCCATCCGACAAGTAGCCGCGCTGAACATATTGGACGAAGCCCTCGTTTCGGAGCAGAATCTCGTACGCCTGCGCCTGAAGCGAGGCGACATGCTCTGGGTCAACAACCGGACAGTGGCTCACGGACGGGAAAGTTTTTTTGATACGCCCGGAAACCGTCGCCAATTCCAGCGGATGTGGATCGAAACCTCGGAAGAGCCGATCCCTGTCGACCAGGAGGTGGCCTGGGCCTGTCACTAGGCTCCGGGAGCCCAGATCTCTGTTTCCGCCCCGGAGAGCTCGCTCGCCAGTTGGCCGCGGAGGGCCTTTTTTTCGCCTGGGAGCGTGCGGCCGGCGTTGCTGCGCGGTACTCATCGGGCAAGGGCGGTGTTCCCGCCCCTTGAATTGGGAAGGGTCGAGGAATCTGCGGCCCCGATTGAGTTGAGTTGAGTTGAGTTGAGTTGAGAGGAGTCAGAATGGCCAAGAAAGTCGATTGGTACTACCACCGCAAGGGTTGAACGTCTTGCACCCGAGCATCCAAGTTTTTGGATGCCAATGGAATAGAGCCCTCGGAAACGGTGCCCGCGAGTAAGAAGTTGGGCAAATCCGAGGCGGCTCGAATGGCCCGAGAGGCCAGTAAAGTCGTCGTTGCCAAGGGCAAGAAGGTGACGGAGTTCAAACCTGGCGGGAAAGCGGCGGCCGAGGTGGTGGCCGCGATGTTGGGACCAACGGGAAATCTCAGGGCACCCACCGCGCGGGTGGGTAAAGTCGTGTTGGTGGGCTTCAACGAAGATGCCTATTCGGATGTCCTGCTCTAGTCAGCGCGGGAAAGAAGGGTGTCTTCGGCACCCTTCTTTCCGGTGACTCTCCGTTGACTTCTTGGTGACTTTCCTGTGAATTCCCGATGACTCCTCGGTGGAGCTGCCCGGTTTCCCCGATGAGCCTTGGGCCCGCTAGTTCGTGGTGAGAGGCTAGGGGCGGAGCCGATTTTCCAGGGTTGTTCTGGTGGGGAATTTATCGGGACGAAATAGGACGCGGCACTTCGGGGGAAGCTAGACTGCGGCGCGATGGAATTGCTTTTGATCCGACATGGGCTCCCCGTTCGACGCGAAAACAGTGACGGCTCGCCTGCCGACCCTCCGCTTTCGGGGCAAGGTCACGCCCAAGCGGCTGCTTTGGCAAGCTGGCTTCTGGGCGGTGGTCAAATTGATCGGGTCTACTCTAGTCCCATGCGGCGTGCCCACGAGACCGCGCAACCCGTCGCCGATCAACTGGGGCTCGAGATAGAGATCGAGCCCCGTGTCTCGGAGTACGACCGAGAATCCAGCGCCTATGTTCCCATCGAGGAACTCAAGCGGACCGATTACGAGGCTTGGCGCCAATTCATGAAACAGGGATACCCGCCGGGTATGGACTTGACCGAGTTCTATCAGGCCGTCGTTGCGGGTCTCGGCGACATCATCGCAGACAACAAGGGGCGCCG
>CAWVXN010000403.1:0-3453 GCA_963933695.1 uncultured Myxococcales bacterium
CAAGGCTGAAGGCACAGGTCTTGGGCTAGCCACGGTTCACAGGGTGGTCGAAGGGCACGGAGGCTCCATTCGGGTGGAAAGCCAGGAAGGCGGTACAACCTTTCGGTTGCAGCTTCCAGGATCAGGAGAGACAGAATGAGCCATCACGGACATATCCTCGTCGTCGATGACGAACGGAGCATGCGCGAATTCCTTGAAATCTTTTTCCAACGCGAAGGTTACAAGGTGACCACCGCCCCAGGAGTGGATGAGGCCGAGGTATGCCTCGAGAACGATGAAATTGACATCGTTATTACGGATATGCAGATGCCTCGAAGAGGAGGACTCGAGCTTCTCGACGCTGCACGAAAGTTGTCTCCGGATACTGCAGTGGTGGTTATCACAGCCTATGCGAGTACCGACAGCGCAATCGCGGCGATGAGAGAAGGGGCCTACGACTACATAACCAAGCCTTTCAAGGTCGATGAAATTCGGCTGGTGGTCGAAAAGGCGCTGGAGAAGAAGCAGCTTGCGGTTGAGAATGAACTCCTGAGGAGCCAGCTTAAATCACATGCCGGACATCCCACGATTATCGGAAATAGTCGGGGTATCCGGGAAGTTTTCGATCTGATTGCGAAGGTCGCGGCTACGCGAACGAGCGTTTTGATCGCAGGAGAGAGCGGTACAGGCAAGGAACTGGTCGCCCGCGCGCTGCATGATCAGAGCGAGCGCTGCGCGATGCCATTCGTGGCCTTGAATTGCGGTGCCATTCCCGAGAACCTTTTGGAAAGTGAACTCTTTGGTCATGTGAAAGGGGCGTTTACGGGGGCGGTGGACGAGAAGAAGGGCCTCTTCGAAGTAGCGCATGGTGGGACCCTCTTCCTTGACGAAATCGCGGAACTCTCTCTGGGATTGCAGGTCAAACTGCTTCGGGCCATTCAGGAAAAGACCATTCGGCGAGTTGGAGGAACCTCGGATATCTGTGTGGATGTCAGACTCCTCTCGGCCAGTAATCGGGATCTCGAGTTGGCTGTGGCCCAGGGTGACTTTCGGAACGATCTCTTCTACCGCCTGAACGTGATCCAGATTTCACTTCCTGCACTGAGAGAGCGGCGGGAAGACATTCCCCTTCTGATGCGTCACTTCCTTAAAAAACTCTCCTCGGATGCCGGCCGAAAGATCGATTCAGTCAGTGAAGAGGCCATGAAGAAGCTCATGGCCTACGACTACCCGGGCAATGTCCGAGAACTCGAGAATATCGTGGAGCGAGCGGTTGCTCTCTCGCGAGCCAATGAGATTGAAATGGACGCGCTCCCTCCGAACGTCCTCGATACGAGGCCCCTTGCCTCGGCCCAGGTCATTCCCGCCGAGGGCGTGAAGCTTGAGGCCCTGCTGGAAGAGTATGAGCGCACTTTGTTGGGCGAAGCGCTTCGTCTCGCTGGTGGTGTCAAGAAGGACGCGGCACGATTGCTGGGAATCAGCTTTCGGTCTTTCCGCTATCGGCTTGAGAAGCTCGAAGTCGAAGGCGCGAGCTGGAGAGAGATTCGAAGCGAGTACCTGGGCTCGTAAAACGCCTAGGCGCGGCTTTGTCCGGGAGGAAGGCCATCGTTAGCGGTCTTTATGAAGCCGCATTGGCGTTTGGTGCCTTGCCCTTTTGTGCATTGGGCTTTAGCGCAGCGGCCTTTGAGATGGGGATCAGGGACTTAACCGGGCCTACACCTACCCCAGTCAGTCTCGGATCGAGTAGCCCTTCAGCTTGTAGAGAAGATTCCGGTGGCTGATGCCCAGCAGGGCTGCGGCCCGGGTTCGGTTGCCATCGGTGGCTCGAAGTGCCCGGACGATGAGCTGGGTCTCGAATGCGATTCGGGCCGGCTTGAGTGCGAAATTTTCGCCGCACTCGGAGGCCGGGGTACGGTAGTCCTCGACAATGCCCTGAGGCAGGTGGGCGAGGGTGATTTCCCCATCCTGGGCGAGAATAATCGCGCGCTCGATGGCATTCTGAAGTTCTCGAACGTTGCCTGGCCACGAATAATCGCATAGCCGCTCAAGGGCTTGGGAGGAGAGCGGGGCGACATCTTTCCCGAGGCTGCGCTGAAAGTGGGCCAGGAACTGGTCGACTAGGAGGGGGATGTCCTTCCTCCGCTCCTTGAGCGAGGGCAGGTGGATCGTCATCATGCCGAGACGTTCGTAGAGCTTTGGGTCGAAGCGTCCTTCGGAGACAGCCGTCTCGAGGTCCGCCGACGAGGCTGCGACCACCCGGACGTCGACGTGTCTGGGAAGGGAGTCCTGGTCATTCCAAAGTTCTCGCTCCTCGATCACATGGAGTAGGCCCCGTTGGAGTTCGATGGGCAATTTCTCCACCTGGCCGAGAAAGAGGGTTCCTCGGTCGGCGAGGGCGATCAGCCCGCAGTTGGAGCCTCGCCACCCATGGGCGGCACCTGTCGGTGCTCCGAAAAGCTTCTGCCTAATCTCGGATTCTTTGAACTGACCGCATTTGGCCTCGATGAATGGTCCACCTCGCCTCGACGACTGCGTGTGGATGGTCTGGGCCATTAAGGGCTTGCGTGTTCCGACTTCTCCGATCAGGAGAGCTGGGACATCGGAGTCGGCAACGCGCTCCAATATTTCTAGAGCCTCGATCATCGCTTCGGAGGCTGCGACAATGGTTCGGTCCTCGTGGATCTGCTTGATTTGGTGGTCAAGCCGGGCCTGCTTTCGCAGCAAGGCGATCCGCTGGCGAATGCGGGTGAGAAGCAACTGTAATTCCACCGGCCGGACAGGGCTGGACAAGCAGTCGAAAGCTCCCTGGTCTTGGGCTTCGAGCGCGAGCAGTTCGCGTTCCTGCTTTCCCACTAGAACGACGGATCCTGCTCTCAGCCGTTCTGAGATCTTCCGAATGATGTTGGGCTCGTCATCGGCGAGTATCCCGTGCTGGAAAAATGCAACGTCGAAGTCGGTCAGTTCGAGGCGCGCGAGGGCCTCGGTCCCGGTCGCTACATGGGTAAAATCGAGGAAGATATTAGGGAAACCATTGACCGCCGATTCCAACTCAGCGCGAATTGTTTCGTCCGAATCAATGACTAGAACTCGATCCACTCGTGCCCCTGATCTCCCGGCCCTGGGAGTTCCAGGCCGCGGTTCTACTGACAGCGGACGGGCGGACCTGACTGAGGTCGCCCACATCAGTGAGGGAATTTCCCAATATCCCTTCTATCGGTCGATACTCCGTTCCGATTGAGATGAATTGGAGCTGGAGACTGAGAGTTAGTGCCGGGGGGATAAAGCGACAGTTCTAGATGATGGGCGAAATTCCGAGATTATAATGTGGTTGAATAGCTGCTCTCAAGTGCTTGAAACATTTGACCGATAATCAACTTGATCTGAATCATTTCTTTCCAGGCCCGGCTATGATCGACGAGGAGTTTGAGGTGATCGCGAACAGTCAGGGCCTCGATCCGCAACAACCGAAGATGG
>CAWVXN010000404.1:0-3450 GCA_963933695.1 uncultured Myxococcales bacterium
CTTGAGCCTGGCCGACGAGGCCGTGGTCGAAGCCGAGGTCATTGAACCCGCTGCAGAAGACGGCACCGAATCCGCTCCCGCGTAGTCATCGGGGGCGAGCCGCATTCGCACAACGAGCCGAGATGTGCAGGGATCTGCGGAGCCAAGCCGCTGGCCAGCACGATTTTTCGGACCGAGGGCGATGATTTCGGGCGGGCACCTTCCGTCGTCGGGGCATACGACGGACTTCGCTATGGTGGCGCGGTCGACCTGACCGAGGTTCTTGCATCCTCCGAATCGAGATCCGCGTTCACCTCACCCGCCTTCACCTAACCCGCCTTCACCTCACCCGCCTTCACCTCACCCGCCAAGGGAGCCCCGTGGGCTTGATGCAGCGACGCGATTTGGGCCGAGAGGCACGCCGGGGCACCCGAAAGATTCGGGCCGCTCTCGTGTCCGGGGGGTTGTTCAGCGTCGTGTTGGTCTGGGGGCCGGCGGGCTGGGCATCGGACCCGCCTGGGGATTTTTCCGTTACGGGCGAGGCCTCCGAGTCCGACGGGTCGCCAAGTCCCGCCCCCGTGCCCGAAGTGCGCCTTGAAAGCCTCCTGAAGCTCCCCTCCAGTTGGAGCGGAAGCGAGGTGAAACGCCAGGGACTGAGCGCTGGACAATGGCGAGCCAGGTTCTCCGAGCTTGCCGAAGAGCGCCTGGCCGTGGAGCAAGGGGTCGAAGAGGCGCGGGATGAACTCGACGGGATGGTCGAGGGAGGGACCGGAGGTCCGTGGCAGATGGCCGCCCCCGGGAGCAACAACACCGAGGTGACACCGATGAGTTTCAAGCACCGGGAGTTGATTCGAGACGGCAAGGAGCAACTCACGAATATCCGCCGGCGGGAGCGATCCCTGCATATCGAGGCCGATATAGCCGGGGTGCCCAGCACATGGCGCGTCGTCCCGACTGATTCGGCGCCGTGAGCCCGCCCAGTTAGGGGCGCCAACCCGCAACACTGGGTTGCTCCCCGCCGAGTTGCAGGGGGATGCGCCACGGCTAAACTGGCGCCGCCCAACGTATTCATGCCCCTTTTCGGGGTTTCCTCAGCGGACGGGGCCGGCTCAAAATCCGGTGGCCTCGGCTAGGTGATGGGCAAGAGGAGCGAGAGCGATGTCAGTTGGCGAAGAGACCGAATTGACCCCCGAAGAGATCGAGGCGGGTCCGAAGCCCCGGGGTGATCTGGGTTCCTGGCTCTACGTGCTCGGGGGGATCCCGTGCATGATTCTCTTCTTCCTGCTCTTCTTCGGATCCATAGGGACCTGCGACGGCGCCAATATCATGATCCCGGGCTGAGCCGCCTTCGATCCCCTGGGCCGGTTTATGCAGGCGAGGGCCGAGATCTTCAATATTCCGCCCAGAGTGGAAAAACAACCGGTTTGCGCTCAACCTACTCACTGGGTGAGCCGATACGCCCTTTATGGGGTCTCGAGCAAACCAAAAATGCATCACGCTCATCGCTAGCTTGCTGGCGTGTGCACTGGGTGGCGGATGTGCCGGGTTTTCTGGGGCCGACCAGAGCTACGCGTACTTCACACCGCCCGCTCCCGATGATCAGTGGAGCCCCAAGATTTCAGGCTGGCAGCGCCGGGAGCGCGCTCAGGATCGTGCCTTGGTATTGGCACCGGCCGCTGTCTCTCAAGCGGCTCCGGTGGATGTGGACAGAGTGTCTCCGGTCGAGCCGGCTCCAGAGCAGCCGGGGGTGCTTGATTTGCGGTCGAAGTACGCCGCCTTTCGTGCGGATCAAAAGCGTGCCATGGCGCGTTCGGTCGCTGCCTGGACCCAGAGTCAGGCGCTGGAGCACTACATGGAGGATGGCCCTGTCGATCACTGGGCCACTCTCGAAGAGACCTTGCAGAACAACGGCGACGATTGCGACGGGTTGGAGTTGCTGACTTTTCACGCGCTGCGGGATCTCGGGTTTGAGATGACCGAGGTCTTTCGCGCCATCGTCTACCGCGCCTCCGACGGCCAGCACCATATGGTCACGCTGTGGTTCGAAGATCCAAAGAACCCCTGGGTGATCGATCCCACCGGCGCCATGACCCTTGGAATGCCCCAGATGTCGGACCTGCCCGGCTGGATTCCCATCAAGTTGTTCAGCGACACCACGGAGTACACGGTGAGCCCCGAGCTACCCGACACCGAACCGATCACCGTGGCGGCCCGAGACCTCTAGGCAGGGTGTGTACAGGGGCTTGGAGCAGGGCCCTCTCCGGGCGACCCTCGCCTCAGCATGATACGCTCCGGCGCGCCTAAGGAGGCGGAAGAAAATCTCCTGGGCGTGGCAAAAGCGAACTGTGGTGCGGATGGGGGGCCGCCTACATGACCTGCTTGAGCAGTGTTGTCCGGGCTCGTCATTGGATCGAACGCTCGGTTTGCGCCCCAGGGATGGGGTTGCTGCGGACAACCGCTATCGGCGCTCTTCTAGTCCTGGCGACGGGCTGCGGTCCCTGGGTTTCCTTCGCGATGGCCGAAGGCGGTCGCCCTGCTTTTGACACCGTGGTTGTTGACGCCGGACACGGAGGCGAGGACCACGGGGCCCGAAGCCCGGGAGGGCTGGCGGAAAAGGAAATCGTGCTTGATGTGAGCCGTCGTCTGGCCGCTCGACTTCGCGCTCAGGGACTGTCGGTCAAGCTGACCCGCCAGGATGATCGTTTTGTGCCCCTGGAGACCCGAACCTCCCTGGCCAACGCTGCTGGAGCCGACCTATTTGTTTCGGTTCATGCCAATTCGGCGGGGACCGCCCGGCCCAAGGGAGTCGAGACCTATTTCGTGTCCCTCGATGCCAGCGACGCCGGGGCGGGTCGACTGGCGCGGAGGGAGAACAGTGCGTTTGCGGGGGAGCCCTCGCTCACTGCCGCCGCCGACCCCCTTGCGGCCCTACTGGGAGACCTGGTCGTTACCGAGCACGTTCACGAGTCGAGCGAGTTTGCCAAGCTGGTCCAGGGCGAATTGGCAGGGCTCGGAGGGGGCGATGTACGGGGGGTCAAACAGGCACCCTTTGTCGTCCTCATGGGTGTTGAGATGCCCGCGGCGCTGGTCGAAATCGGTTTTCTCAGTAATGCTGAGGACGAGGGGGAGCTGCGGAGTGCTCGCCATCGGGAAGCCATCGCGGATTCCATCGCCCGGGCGGTGGTGGCTTTCGGGAGGAGGTACGATGCCCGGAGAGGCGTGGAGCAGAGCATTCTCGGCCTGGGTGCCGCACGCTGAACCCCCCTGGAATTTCTAGGGATCGTTTTACAAAGAGAGGGTGAGTAGACAGAATGCGTAGAGATGGAAGAGCCGCGGACGAGATTCGCTCGCTTGAACTGATCGTTGATTTTACCGAGAACCCTTTGGCCTCGGTGCTTTGTTCGCTGGGGCGCACCCGGGTGCTCTGTACCGTTTCGGAAGAACTCAGCGTTCCCCGCTGGCTCCGAGGGC
>CAWVXN010000405.1:0-3443 GCA_963933695.1 uncultured Myxococcales bacterium
CAGTTTGAGGCGCGGCGCACGGCCGCCGCCGCGCATACACCCGAGCACCGAATTGAACGCCTCTCCACTACGGTTCTCGGCATGGCAGCGGGAATGTCCCCGGTTGTCCACCTGGTCGGAAGCGGTGTGCTCGAACGTCATCCGGGTCTACGCTTTGTCATCACCGAGGCAGAAGCCGGGTGGCTCGCCTGGGCCCTTCATGCCATGGACGCCATGCAGGACCGCCGCCGGCTAGGGCTCCAAGCCCTGCCCATGAAGGCGAGTGACTATTTTCTCCGGCAGGGTGCGGCTACGTTTTCTGATGATCCCATTGCTCTTCACAATATCGATTTCACTGGCGCGGATTGTCTAATGTGGGGCAACGACTATCCGCACGATGAAGGCACGTACCCGCGCAGCGAAAAATTTCGCACTGAAATTCGGGCAAGGGTGACCGAAGGCCAGGCTCGCGCGATATTCAGGGGCAATGCCGCTCGGGTCTACGGTTTTGATCTCGATGCTTTAGCGCGGACCCCAGGAGCCGGACCATGAACGAAGAAGTCGTGATTACCTGCGCGATCACCGGATCGGGGGATACCGCTGGAGTACACCCGGACCTGCCCATTACACCCGAGCAGATCGCCGCCTCGGCAGTGGACGCAGGGAAAGCCGGCGCCGCGGTGGTGCATATTCACGTGCGCGATCCGGAAACCGGGAACCCCGCCCGGGACCCCAGGCTCTATGCCGACGTGGTGGAGCGGATTCGCGCGAGCGGGGTCGATGTGATCATCAACCTGACCGCTGGAATGGGTGGGGACCTGGTTGTTGACCCAGAAAACCCTTCAATCCCCGGAGAAGGAACCGATTTTATCGCTCCCCTGGATCGGCTGCTCCATGTGGAGGCCCTCCTTCCAGAGATCTGTACTCTGGATTGCGGAAGCATGAATTTCGGCGATGCCCACGCCGTGATGATCAATACGCCCTCGCACCTTCGCGTCATGGCGGAACGGGTTCGGTCTTTGGGGGTCAAGCCCGAGCTGGAAATTTTCGATACCGGACATTTCGCTTTCGCCCAACAGCTCGCCCGGGAGGGCTTGCTGGGAGATCGACCCATGTACCAGTTCTGCCACGGCATCGCCTGGGGCATGCCCGCTGACGTGGGTCTGCTCAAGAACATGGTGGATCAGCTGCCCCCAGATGTTTTCTGGACAAGCTTTGCGATCGGCCGGATGCAGATGCCCTGGGTCGCGCAATCAATATTGCTCGGTGGCCACGTGCGGGTTGGCCTCGAAGACAATCTTTACCTTGAGCGGGGCCGCTTCGCGAGCAACGCTCAACTCGTAGAGAAGGCAAAGGGATTGATCAGCGACCTGGGCGCCTCTGCGGTCGGACCCCAGCGCGCCCGGGAACTGATCGGTCTCGCTCCTCGGAAGTGAATCGCCGGTGCTTTCGAGTCACCCGATCATTGGGTGAATGCGGAAGAGCCAGAGATCCTCGGGTACTTCCTCGGGAGATCGGTCTTTCATCTTTGGATATTTGGATCCGAGCGAATCCTTGTACTCGAGAATATCCAGGGGCATCACACGCTTGGCCTTGGCGTGGAAGATTTTATTGCCGACCTTGAGCCTTACACGGGGGTCCTCAAGAACGAATTGGGTCCACTCTTTGCTCGATCCGCCTTGTGCCGGCACGTAGAGAATGCCCTGGTGGACGAAACACAGTGTGGTCACCGAGTGGGGATCCCCAGGGTTCGTCTCGATGGCGATGGTCGAGTAGTCGTCGGAAAAACCCCAGTCCTGGGGATAGGGAGCTGCCTGACCCTCGAGCTGCTTCCCGGAAATCATGAAGATCGGATCGCTGCGAAAAAACCAGGCGATTCCCGCCACGAGCGCGAGTCCAACGACTCCGGCGGCGATTTTATTGAGTGCATTCATTGGTTTTCTCCTCTTCTCTTGGGTGCCCCGATGCTCACTGATCGGACACTTCGCCCGGGGGCTTAAGGCTCAATTAGCCCGCTATTTCACTCTACTGCGGGTATGTAGGCTCCAGGAAGGGTCAAGCGGCCTTGGTCGCCTCGTGGGTTGATCGCTGGTCCGGGCGGGGCAACGAGAGGTAGAACATTACCGCGCCCAGAGCGGGGAAAATCAGATTGGCCTGGGCTCCCGGGGCAGTCTCTACTGTCTCGATGGGGTTGGAGAGACCGAGCAGGCCGCGTCCCCCGTACTCGGCGCATGGATGACCTCTATTGAGTGAGGAATTTCGGAGATTGTCTTGGGCCGGAAACAATTCTTCGTCTTAACCGGATCCCCTCGAAACCCCGACCGGTCACGCGCCGCCGAGGTTGAAATCCCGGCCGGTGGACCGGATGAAGGAGAGTACATCGTCCCGGGCGCTACCCCCGCCATCCCCGACCATGTCCCCCATGCCGCGCATCAGAATCAGGCGATGGACGCCGAGGTCCTCAAAGCGCTTGACGGTGTCGGCATCCACCGCACCCGGCGGTGTGATACTGATTTCGAGGTCTCCGAGTTCTACCGGACGCTCGATTTCCTTGGCCGCCTCTTTGAGGCTGCCTAGGGAGGCCTCGGTGGCGGCGAGATCCTGGAAGAATCCGTACCAACCGTTGCCCCGGGCAACGGCCCGGCGGTGCGCGGCGGTGGACATGCCGCCCACGTGGATGGGGGGATGGGGGCGCTGGAGGGGAAGGGGCCGGGACTGGATCCCGGAGAAATTCGTGAAGCGCCCGGAAAATTGGGGCTTCTCTTGGGTCCAGAGTGTCCGGATCACGTCGATGTGTTCGTCCATGCGCGCACCGCGCTCGGCGAAGGGGATTCCCAGGGTCTCGTATTCCCCGGGCACGTAGCCCACCCCGGCCCCAAAAAGCAGTCTTCCCCCGGAGAGTACGTCGACCCCGGCGAGCTCCTTGGCCAGGACCACCGGGTTGCGCTGAGGGAGCAGGATGATCCCCGAGCCGAGCAACAGTTTCCGGCTATGGGCCGCCGCGAAGGCAAGCGCCGCGATGGTGTCGAGAAAAGGCGTTTCGGGCGGGGCGGGGGAGGGGGGCGCTTGGGGGTCGATGAGCACCACGTGCTCGCCGGTCCAGATGGATTCAAAGCCCACTTCTTCAACGAGTCGAACCAGGCTCGCCATGTTTTCGGCGTCGCAGAAGGGTCCCATGTTGAGACCGAAATAACCGAACTTCATGCCTTTTCTCCCTTTTCTTTTCTCTCCGAACGGAGTGGGTACGAGTATGACCGAGATGGCGGGTCCTTGCCGGATCAGGCCGGTTGCCCGGCAACGCCCACTCGCTCGGGGATTTGGCGACGGATTTTAAAGTGATAGTGTTCGGTTCATCCAGGGGGTCAAAATAATCCTGCTGGCATGTGGAACGTGGCCAAGGAACCAGACCCATGAGATCCGCGAAAGTACGCGGCTCAAGGAAAATAAGGAGACCCAATGGGCTT
>CAWVXN010000406.1:0-3432 GCA_963933695.1 uncultured Myxococcales bacterium
ATTGAAACGTCCCAGGAGCCCCCCCCCCATGACCGATACCCTGTACAACACCCCCGAGCACGAACTCTTCCGCGCCACCGTGCGAAAATTCGTGGATGACGAACTCAGGCCCCGCGCCCGAGAGTTCGATGCCCAGGGTCGCTTCGACACGGCCCTCTACAAGACGATGGGCGATCTCGGGATGTTGGGCCTGCGTTACGACGAACAGTGGGGAGGCTCCGGCCTGGACTGGTCGTATTCCGCTGTGCTCTTCGAAGAGCTTGGACGCGCGGACAATGCCGGCGTCACCATGGGAATCAGCGTTCATACCGATATGGCCACGCCTTCCCTCCATCAGTTCGGGAGCGATGAACTTCGGCAGCAATATCTCGTGCCTTCCATCGCGGGCGAGATGGTCAGCGCGATCGCGGTCACCGAGCCCGATGCGGGATCCGATGTCGCGGGTATCAAGACCCGTGCTGTTCGCGATGGCGACGAGTGGGTGATCAACGGATCCAAGATCTACATCACCAACGCGGCCACTGCGGACTGGCTCTGCCTTTTGACGGTGACTGACCCAAGTGCCGGTTACGGGGGCTACTCCCAGATCATTGTTCCTACGGATAGCCCGGGTTTTCGATATGAACTCCTCGACAAGATCGGAAACTTGGGGTCGGATACCGGCCAACTTTTCTTCACCGATGTCCGGGTCCCTGTGGCCAATACCATCGGGGACATCGGGCGCGGATTCCAGCAGCAGATGATGCAATTTCAGGATGAGCGCCTGGTTGCCTGCGTATCCAGCGTCGCCAGTTCCCAGGATGTCTGGGAAGCGACGCGCAAGTGGGCCGAAGAGCGCGTTCTCTTCGGCAAGCCTCTCTCCAAGATGCAGAATACCCAGTTCAAGTTCGTCGAGATGCTGACTGAAATCACTGCCGCACGAGAACTCACCCGAGCCTGTGTGCGTAGGGTCATCGCGGGCGAGGACGCCACCCAAATCATCAGCATGGCCAAGCTCTTTTGCGCCCGGGTCAGTCGCCGGGTTTCCGACGAATGCATTCAGCTCAGTGGCGGCTACGGATACATGAGGGAAAGCCCGGCGGGACGCTCCTTCGTCGACTCTCGCCTGGGCAGTATCGGGGGCGGATCCGATGAAACCATGATGCACTATCTCGCCAAGCAGCTGGGCTTCTAGACCAGCAATAGGCCAGAGATAGGCCGGGCGATTAGCCGGGCACCTCATCCAGTCGAGAGCTTCCGTTACCCAAAAAAAACATCAGGAGGTACTTCCACATGCTTCATGAAAGCCTGGATCTACTGGCCGAAGTCGAGGAATTCCATGACTTCCTATTGACCCTCGACGAGAGCGAATGGCAAAAGTCCACGGGATTCATGAACTGGACACCCTGGGATGTCGTCGCACACCTCCACTATTTCGACCTGGTTTCACAGACAGCCCTCGAGGGCGGGGCGCCTTTCAAGGCCCGACAGGATGCCCTGATCCGGTCCATCGGGAAGGGTATGACCAACGCCCAAATTGCTCGTGAAGAATTTGGGGAGATCGCCCCGGTGGAACTACTGGACCGCTGGCTGACGACCTGCCGCACAATGGCCACGGAGCTTGGCGAGTCCGACCCCAAACGACGGCTGCCCTGGTTCGGTCCCGACATGGGCGTGCGAATGTTCACCACCGCCCGCTACATGGAAACCTGGGCCCACAGTCAGGAAGTCTATGACCTGAAGGGGGCGAAACGCACCTACAACGACAGAATCAAGAACGTGGCAGCCATTGGCATCCGGACTTTTGGCTGGACATTCGTCAACCGCAAGCTTGAAGTCCCCGGTGCGCCTCCTTACGTCCGCTTGGACGCGCCCTCGGGCGCTATTTGGGAATGGAACGATCCGAGCGAAGAAGAGTACATCCGGGGAGACGCCGCTGAATTTTGCCACGTGGTGACCCAGGGAAGAAATGTCGAGGATACCGGCCTGGAAGTAGTCGGGGCAGTTCCGAGCCAGTGGATGGCCATTGCTCAATGCTTTGCCGGCGGGCCAGTCGACCCGCCCAAGCCTGGAGAAAGAAACTAATTCTCTGGCCGACGCGGTGCGTCAGCTCCGGAAACCGAATAGAGGAGAGAGAAAAGATGGACCTTGAGTACGGCCAACGTTACGAAGACTTCCGCCGGAAGGTCCGCGCCTTCTTGGACAAGCACAAGCCCAAGGACAGTCCCGGTGAGATTTCCGGATTTCGGCGCAAAGAATTGATCGAATGGCTGAACCTTCAGATCGATGAGGGTTACTGGGCGCGCACGATCCCCAAGGAGTTCGGGGGGTACGGGGCAGAACCCAACCTACTCGAGACCGTGATCATGGACGAGGAATTCAATCGGGCTGGCGTGCCCCGGGGCATGGCGAGCCAGGGTGCCTCGATGTTGGTTCCCACTCTTCTTGAGCACGGGACCGATGAGCAGCGCCAGCGCTGGATCGGCCCCACCATGCGGGGCGAAGTCATCTGGTGCCAGGGCTACTCGGAGCCCGGATCGGGCAGCGATCTCGCAAGCCTTCAAACCTCGGCAAAAGAAGACGGGGACGACTTCATCATCAACGGCCAGAAAATCTGGACGAGCACCGCCGACAAATCAGAGATGATCTTCATCCTGGTCCGAACCGAACCCGATGCCCCCAAACACGGGGGCATTAGCTACATCCTGCTCCCCATGGACACCCCGGGAATAGAGGTTCAACCCCTGCGGACCATGTCGGGGGATCTGGGTGAAAACTCGTTCAACCAGGTGTTCTTTAGCGATGTGCGTGTCCCCCAAGCCAACGTGGTAGGGAAGCGGGGCGAGGGCTGGAAAATTGCTAACACGACTCTCAAGCACGAGCGAAACAGCCTCAACTCCAACAGCGAAGCCACCATTCTCAAGCTCATGCGGCTGATGGAGCGAGAAACAAGTAACGGCGTGCCCGCCATGGCAAGCCCCGTGTTCCGGGACCGGCTGATGAAGCTCCAGGCGAGGTCTCTGGCCATGAAATTCCACGCTATGCGGATGGTTACCTGCAGTTTGAAGAATGAAAATTCCGGCGTGGCGGGCCTGATCACGAAACTGCGCAACTGCCAGCTCAATTTTGATATCTCTGCTCTTGCCATCGACGTCATGGGCGAACTCGGCGCACTCTATGAACACACCGAGTACGAGCGCGACAGGGGCTACTGGCAGTCTCACTCCTTCTTTTCCCTGGGGCTGATCATCGGTGGCGGAACTGCCCAGATACAGAAGAACATCATTTCCGAGCGCGGCCTCGGGCTCCCCCGAGAGCCCAAGCCTGCAAAATCCTAAGCACGGAAAATTTCAGATCGCTGAAAGCATCGCGATTCACTTGATTCAAGCGATTCACTTCATTCAAGAAAGACAAAGGAAATCGAATGGACTTTGGACTCTCGGAAGATCAACT
>CAWVXN010000407.1:0-3427 GCA_963933695.1 uncultured Myxococcales bacterium
AAAACTGGGCCTTGGCACCGCCTACTTGCGCGGGTTCCGATTCGGACTCGATCAAGCTTTCGATTTTGTCTTCACCATGGACTGTGATTTCAGCCACAACCCCAGCCACCTGCCCGATCTAATCGAACTTCTGGGTCGAAGGGACATGGTGGTGGGGTCGCGCTATGTGCCGGGTGGGGGCGTCGAAAATTGGCCCTTGCACCGCCGACTGCTCTCGAAATTTGCAAACTTTTACGCGCGGACGCTTTTGCGAATCGATTTGCGCGACTGCACGGCGGGCTTCCGGGGCTACCGTCGCCGTGTTCTCGAGACCGTTCGGCCCTTTGAGATCCGATCGTCGGGATATTCGTTTCTTGAAGAGATGGCCTGGCGCGTTGATCGCTACGGTTTTTCCATGGGCGAAGTCCCGATCGTTTTCGAGCAGCGCAATGCGGGCGTATCGAAGATCGAATCTTCGGAGATCTACCTGGCGGCTTGGTACGTGCTCCTCACCGCGCTTCGCCCGCCGAAATTGGTGTTCCCCTCGGATCGGCTACCGCCGCAGGAATCCGGTGAGGACCCCCCGGCGCCCTGAATGGCCGCTGGCTGTGGGTCAGGCCTCTTCGCTATGGGGGTGATGCAGAACGACCTTGATGCATTCGGGGCTGCGGGCGAGCTTTAGTGCCTGGGGGAGCTGCTGGGCAGGCAGGCGATGGGTGACTAGGCTGGACAGTCGCGTGGCGAGTTCGGGGTCGTTTGCGAGCAGATCGAGGGCCCGGCGAAAGTCACCGCAGCGCGAGCCGCTTAGGGTCAATCCCTTTTCCCGAATCGCGCTCAGTACGGGCCCATCCCCCGACTTCCCGCCGTAGATGCAAATGCGACCCCGGGGTCGCACCAGAGCGATCTCTTCCTCGGCCCGGGGCCGCAGCGCCGCGTCCACTCCGGCGGCGCTGTCCACTACGGCAATGTCGGCCCGAGGGAGACGTCCCGGAGTGGATTCCAGCCGGGCCAGCAGGCTGATGGCATCGTGCCCCGTGAGGACTTCGGCTTTTTGAGCGAGGGTTTCGGGCGGTGCTTGGCGAGCCAGCCAGGCGATTCGAGGCGTGTCCCCGGCTCGGCAGGGTGCCCGGTGAAGGAGGGACGTTGTCTCGGTTTCTGAGTCCGGCCAGGCCTGAAGGGAGATCTCGTCGACCACGAGTTCGGTGGTATGGGCGAGGCCGCCCGCGGGCTGGCCGTGGGTGGATTTGAGGTGGACCTCTTGGCGCGCTAGTCCAAGGGAGGCTTCCAGGCCCAGGGGGCTGCCCGTGGTATCGATCACGATGTCGGCCAGGGGACCCGAACGGCCCGGGTCCGAGGGCGGCTCAAGCGCTTCATCGGCGCCGAAGTTCAGGGCGAGTTCGCGCAGTGCCTGCCGGCGGGAAAGAGCGAGAATTCGGTAGTGGCTGCCATCGCGTTTGCGGCGTGCCGCCAAGGCGGCGACGACCAGTAGTCCCAATCGCCGAGGCCCGAGCACCGCCACCCGGGCGCCGGGTTCGGGTGCGACCTGTTCGGCCGCGTGGAGCGCCGCGGCAAAGGGCTCCACCAGGACCGCCACATCGTCCGACAGGCCATGAGGAATTGGAATCATGGCCTTCTCCGGGGCGAGCACCCAGGGCCCAAAGCCGCCGGGAAGATCGTGGATCCCGAGAACCCGCCGATCGGGGCAGTGGGTGGTGAGCCCGGCGCTGCAAAAAGCGCAACCGTCTTCAAGGCCCCGGGCCGCGTGGGAAGCGTTGATCTCCACCACGTATCGCTTCCCGTCGGCGTCGAGGGCGATCAGTTCGTGGCCGATGATCTGAGGCAAGGGAAAGGGCAGGAAGCGTCGGTCGAGGTCGGTGGAGCAGACCCCGCAGCGATCGGTGCGCAGCAGCCGGTAGCCGGCTCCGAGAACGAGATGCTCGACCCCGTTGCGGTCGATTCGCCATCCCTCTCCGCTGGATCCTTCCATGGAATAGGTCGCCGGGTGGATCCGATCGTCCGCATGGTACTCGAGTCCACGAAATTCGATGCGTTGGGTCGTGGTGCGGTCGAGAGTCATGGCCGGGCTCCACCGGGCTGGGACTGGAGGCGCGGGTCCCGATAAACCATCGCAAAACCCTTCAGGTCCAGGGGTGAATTCCGTACCGACCCCAGTAGGCGAGTGGTGAATTCCAGGGTGACGTTCCTTCCGGCCCAGGGTTGAAGGTCAATTTCAAATCGCTTGAAGGGTTGTTGGCGGGGTGAATCCTGCCAGCGGACGACTTGGATCTGCTCGCTCAATATCCCGGTTTTTCGGCTGGGCTCGATCACGGCGATGGAAGTCTCGAGCCGGGTACCGGGTGCGGATTGATGGGGCTTTCGGTAGCCGATTTCCAGGGACAGGAAGCCGCCGGATGGGGGAACGCCTAGGGCGCAGCGCGTGGCCCGGCCCTCCTCGGGAATGGGCATGCCCGGTTGTGACTTGTGGTAGAGGGCGGAAAAGAGCAAGTGTTTTTTGACCTCTACCCCCGGCGTCTCGATCTCGCACTCGGCGAGTAGGTCAATGTGGGGATGCTGGGTGTCCGGATGCGTTCGGCGTTTATAGACGATGTAGTTTTCTCTTCCGCCCACGAAACTTCGCTGGAAATTTTCGATCAGGTACTGGGAAAGTTCAGGAGCGTAGTCGAGAAGGCCCACGCGATCGGAGAAAAAGTTGTTGTAGCGAGTCACCGCGTAGTCTACGCCTAGATCTTCGAGCGCTTCGGTGACCCCGACTCCCCGGTCCGCTGCAATGTGATGTTCGTACAAGTTGTACCAAGCGCTGGGCACCGCTCGTTCGGCCAGAAAATTGAGCATGGTGAGGTCGGGCAGGGTAAAGAGTGCGCCGCCTTCCGGGGTGTTTTCGCGAATCAGGCGGACCTGATAGTTGATCTCCAGCGCCTCGAGAGGGCTGACAAGGACGCCTGCTCGGGGCTGCTCCAAGGGGGTGTTGAGCCGTTCCAAAAGTGCCACATACCAGAAGAGGCCGATGGCCCCGTAGACGAGGGCTATGCCCGTCGCGGCCGATTGAAGGCTCCAGCGAAAAAGCCGGTGCTCGCGCCCGAGCAGGCCGAAGAGGCGCTGGAGGATGATGGGTGTGGCGACAAGAATGGGTTGGTAGACATTGACGAGGTGATTGAAGTCGGCCCTGGGGAACACCCCGAGATAGAGCAGGCCAGCTGAAGTCGTCACCGCAAACAGGGGCGCATCGATGCGTTTTCCCTGGGCGCGTCCCGATACCCTGGAGAGAACCAGGCCGATGCCGATCATCAGGGGCGCCAGCCAGTAGAGCAGGACATGAAGTCGCTGAACGAAAGCCCAGCCCAGCCAGGGGACCGGGGGAGAGTTCAGGATGGGAAAGGACAGATAGGTGAGCTTCGCCGCGCCCGACGGAAAAAGGTTGGCGTTCCAG